>NZ_JBIUWQ010000085.1:0-16341 GCF_044743525.1 Pseudomonas sp. NPDC087598
TCACTTGCGCTAACCAGTTTCAAAGTCCTCGTCAGCGGGAGGCGAATAATACAGGACTGGAATCCGTGGTCAACCCCTCTTCTGAAAATTCTTTTCCCTTACCAGAGAGTAATCAAAATGCCGCGCTTGCCCATAAGCTGGGCGTCACCCTGACGCGCAGCGGGAAGGCCATCAAGGAAAACGTCAGAAGAGCCTGCCGCAATAGAATTGTTACCGTGCCCAGGTAAAGGACAACTATATGGATCACTCCTATGCGCTGCTGGCGTCGCCACTCTGACCTCCTGCCAAAAATCCTTGTAAGCTTCATTACCTCACGGAACAGCCTGCTGATCAGGAATCGTGGGGCGGTATACTTGCTTGAATTCAACGACCATTCGCCTGCCGGAGTGCCATTAGGTGTCCGGCGAGATCCTCTAAAGGTCCACAGTATGGAAACGTCACTGGAAACAGTCGCCCTTTTCTCCCTCAAACTCGCTTATGAAGAAGAAGGCCTCAGCCCGATTTTGCGGGACGACATGGTCATGGGTGACTATCAGAAAGACATTTTCGAACTGCTGGTGCGCCGGGGCGATGTGCAGACCATCCAGTTCAAAATGAACGAATGTCTGGGTTTGGCGATGGACGCTTTGGGTGGTGTCGAGAAACCGCTCGGGCGTGAGCTGCACAAGCTTTCAGCCGATTTGAGCCAGGCGCAGTCACTGGAGCAGCTTGATCAGCCACTCCTCGCGCTCAAGGGTTACTTGAAAGACATTCTGTAATCGAACGCGCCACGCGCACTTACAATAGATGCTTGGAGATGTACTTCGAAATCTCCACCATCGACGTTTTCCCGGTGAACTCGAACTTCACCTTCCCCAGCGACGAAAAATAAATCTCCAGTTCCGAGTCCAGATCAAACGTTCCGGAGGTCTCCACGGAATACGCGACAATGTTCTTGTACGGCAGTGAAGTGAAATCCTTCTTGCTGCCGGTGATTCCCTGCACATTGACCGCGATGATGCGTTTGTTGGTGAACACCACGCCATCGCGCATGGCTTTATAGGAATCGATCACCTCTTCACCCTCCAACAGCAACGCCGTCACGCGTTCGGCGTACTCGTCGTTCTGCTTGAGTTTGAAGAAGCCTTTGTTGGTGAAGTCGCTCATCTGTCCATCCTTTGATTGAGAAAGATCCGCCATCATCAAAGTCCGTTACGTGGATGAAGAGCGTGGCGCGACGCTACTATTTTGTTATCTTGCCGTCCATCTTCAGCGCGGCTCATCAGTGCGCGCTGCATCAAGGTTTTTGCAGGTTAAGGAAAGGATCGAATGGAGTTTCTGTGTCTACTCGCATTTTTGGCGGCATGGGGTTTCATGTGGCGCTGGGTGGTGAAGAACCGCGGTAACTGGAATCTGTTTGTCGGCAACGTTCTCGGGGCGGGAGCGGGTTTTATTGTCGGTATTGTGGTGTTCTCCATCACGCTTTCACTGTTCGCGCCGGAGAGCAAAACTGCGAAAAAGCAGATTCAAGAGACTGTCACTCAAGAGGTCGCGCCAGTTGCGGCGAAGCCTGAACCTGTTCCGACACCGGCCGCCGTTGCAGTCGCGCCACCTGCACCTGCACCTGCACCTGAGGAATTTCCGTCCTTTGTTGCCGGCAAACCACAGAATGAACCTTCACCACCCGAGTCCGCTTTGCTGCCGAACTTCAGCGAACGCCTACCCGCTTCACTGGCAGAGAAGGACTTCAAGGACACCGTGGGCAACGACTTCGCTGTTTTGCGCAGACTGGCCGGCAACAATCCGAATGCCGACAAATCCCTGATGGCGTTCATGATTTGCGAGCCCTTCATCAAGAGTGCCATGCGCTTTTCAGCGTCGACGGTGATCTCGAGCGCCAGGGACGCCAGCAGCCAACGCTTCAAGGATCAGACCTACACCGTCAGCAGTACCGCCACTGCCCGGAACATGTTGGGTGACGATGTCAGCTACCGTTTTGACTGTTCAGTGCAGCAAGTGGACGGCAACGATGCGGGCAAGGCTGCGTGGCGACTGCTCGATCTGAAGTTGAAGAAGAGCGACTCTTAAGGCTCACTTAAGGGATCAAGGCGCCGGCTGCGCTATCATCGCCGGCCTGTGCGCCTTGAGCTTTGACCCGGATGTCCCCGACCCTTGATGACCTGAACCCGCTGCCTGCTGTTTTGGCCGGCCCGCTGCTGCGACGGCTGGAGCCGACACGACTGGTGCTGTGGCTGGTCGGTACGCGTCCGCTGTCGCTGACTTTGCGCCTGCAAGGTGTAGGAGATATCTCTCTCGATTCTGGGAAATGCACGGTCATACCCGTAGGCAGTCGGGCGTTCGTTCATCTTATCGATATCACTCTCGATAGCGCCCTGCCCTGCGACACACAAATCGACTACGACCTGCTGATCGATGGCCAGGAGCAGATTGTCGATTGGGCCCCGCATCTTGTGTATGGCAATGCCGCTTGCCCGAACTTTGTCCTGCGCTCACGAATCGATCAATTACTTCACGGCTCCTGCCGCAAACCGCATCACCCGGCGGCGGATGGTTTGCTGTGTGTCGATCAACTGCTGGCGGCGCAAACCGATCCGCAACAACGTCCGGCGCTATTGATGATGAGTGGCGATCAGGTCTACGCCGATGACGTTGCCGGCCCGATGCTGCGGGCAATCCATGCCTTGATTCAGCGCCTCGGCCTGTTCGACGAACACCTCGAAGGCGCCGTGGTCAGCGACAGCGCGAAACTCTACGAGCACCCGGCCAGTTACTACCACCGTTCGGATTTGTTACCGGCACTGGAGAGCAACGATACTTTGCGTGAGCGATTTTTCGGCGGAGCTCGTAAGCCGATTTTCACCAGCAGCAGCGCCGACAATCACCTGGTGACGTTTGCCGAGATCATGGCGATGTACTTGCTGGTATGGTCACCGGTTGCGTGGACACTGATCAATCCGCAGCCTCCAGTACTGACGCCGGATCGCCTCAAGCGATATGCACTCGAACAGACCCGCATTGATGCGTTCAAGGCTGGCCTGGGCAACGTCGCCCGAGCATTGGCACATTTGCCGAGCCTGATGATTTTCGACGATCACGACATCACCGATGACTGGAACCTTTCCGCGCAATGGGAGGAAACGGCCTACGGCCATCCGTTCTCCAAACGCATCATCGGCAACGCGCTGATTGCCTACATGCTCTGCCAGGGCTGGGGCAATAACCCGGATGCCTTCAAGGATGTACTGGAGAAAACCCGCCGCCTGAGCGCCAGTGGCGATGACCACTACCTTGACCGCCCGCTGCAGGATGAGCTGATCGATACGCTGCTGCGCTTTCAGAACTGGCATTTCGTGATGCCGACCAGCCCGGCGCTGGTTGTGCTCGACACCCGCACCCGACGCTGGCGCAGCGAAATGACGCTCAAGCAACCGTCGGGTCTGCTCGACTGGGAAGCCTTGAGCGAACTGCAGCAGGAACTGCTGGATCACCCGTCCGCGATCATCGTTTCGCCCGCGCCGATTTTTGGTGTGAAGCTGATTGAAACGGTGCAAAAAGTCTTCAGCTGGTGCGGTTATCCACTGCTGGTGGATGCCGAAAACTGGATGGCCCATCGTGGCGCCGCGCAGGTGATCCTGAATATTTTCCGACACACACGTACACCGGGTAACTATGTGGTGCTGTCCGGTGATGTGCATTATTCCTTCGTCTACGAAGTGCTTATCCGACATCGCAAGGCCGGCCCGCGGATCTGGCAGATAACCAGCAGCGGGATCAAGAACGAGTTTCCGAAAACCCTGCTGGAATGGTTCGACCGCCTCAACCGCTGGCTCTACTCACCGCGCTCACCACTGAATTGGTTTACTAAACGCAGGCTGATGCGCATCGTGCCGTACACACCCGAACATGCCGAGGCGGGTGAGCGACTGTGGAACTCAGCGGGGATCGGCCAGGTGTTTTTCAATGAGCAAGGGCAACCGCGCGAGATCATTCAGCACAACTCGAATGGAGCGACGAAGACACGGATGCTGGCGCCAGACTTGTCGGACTATCCGAACTAAGTCTTTGCTCGCTCCCACAAGGGGCATCGGATGCCTGTCAGTGAGTTGTTACTGCCCGCACCACTCCCCTGACAATCATCTCCACCTCCCGCTCATCAATCGTCAGCGGCGGCAGCAGCCGTATGGTCTTGCCGCGCGTGACGTTGATCAGCAACCCGTGGTCCCGCGCCGCGATCAGCGTCAGGTCACGAATCGGCTGTTTCAACTCGATGCCGATCATCAGACCCTGACCACGAATCGCCAGCACATTCGGGTTGTCCGCCAGCTCTGCGCGTAACCGGCTCAACAGACGTTCACCCTGCACACGCGCATTTTCCAGCAATCCTTGTTCTTCGATGATATCCAGCACCGTGCAACCCACTCGACAGGCCAGCGGATTGCCGCCGAACGTGCTGCCATGGCTGCCGGGCGTGAACAGATCCGCCGCCCTGCCCCGCGCCAGACAAGCGCCGATAGGGACGCCGTTGCCAAGTCCTTTGGCCAGTGTCATGACATCCGGGACGATGCCTTCATGCTGAAACGCAAACCACCGGCCGGTGCGGCCTATGCCAGTCTGGATTTCATCGAGCATCAGCAGCCAGGCATGACGATTACACATTTCGCGCAGGGCTTTCAGATAACCCGGCGGTGCCAGCTGTACGCCGCTTTCGCCCTGGATCGGCTCGACCAGAATCGCGACGATCCGCTCGCCGTGCTTGCGCTGTACTTGCTCCAGCGCCGCGAGATCACCGAATGGCACTTTAACGAAATCCCCAGGTAGCTCGCTGAAACCCAGACGCACCGCCGGGCCATCGCTGGCCGACAATGTTCCCAGCGTACGGCCATGAAACGCGTTAGCCATCACCACAACCAGCGGCTCCTCGATGCCCTTGCGCCAGCCGTATAACCGCGCCAGCTTCAGAGCGGTTTCGTTGGCCTCGGCCCCGGAGTTATTGAAGAACGCCCTGTCCATCCCCGACAACTCAGTCAGCCGTCTGGCCAGCTGTTGCTGCCAGTCGATGCTGTACAGATTGGAGGTGTGCAGCAGCAATCCCGCCTGTTCGCTGATCGCCGAAACAATGCGCGGGTGCGAGTGGCCTACGTTGGTCACTGCCACACCGGCAACCGCATCCAGATACTCGCGACCGGCCTGATCCCACAGGCGAGTGCCCAAGCCTTTGGTGAAACTCAGGGCCAATGGTTGATAGGTGTTCATCAGGGCGGCGGTCATGACTTCAAACTCCAGTGAAGGTCGGTGTGATGTCAGTATGGTTAGCCACCAGAACTGGATAAACTCGGCAAAACTTCAATCATTTAAAAGCTGGACTTGATAATGGACCTGTTTCAGTCGATGGGCGTCTACGTCAAAGTGGTCGAAGCGGGGAGCATGACGGCGGCCGCGCTGCAGTGCGACATGTCGACGACGATGGTGGGAAATCACCTGCGCGCGCTGGAGCAGCGGCTCGGTGTGCAACTGCTGCAACGCACCACCCGACGTCAGCGCCTGACTGAATTCGGCAGCGTTTACTACCAGCGTTGTCTGGATGTATTGGGGCTCGTGGCGGACTCCGAGCGCCTCGCCGAACAGGCCCTTGATGAGCCGCGAGGCCTGTTGCGCATCACCGCGCCGCTGACCTTTGGCGTGGAGCGGCTGGCCCCTGCGCTCAGCGAATTTTCCCTGCAATACCCGCAGGTAAAAATGGATGTGGTGCTGACCAACAGCCGTCCGGATTTATTGGAAAGTGGCCTGGATGTGGCCTTTCGTCTGGGTCACTTCGAACAGTCCAACCTGATCGCCAGGCCGCTGATCGACTACACGCTGACTGTGTGCGCCTCCCCGCAATACGTCGAGCGACGCGGTATGCCGAAAACCCCTGAAGACCTGCAACAACATGACTGCCTGTCGTTCGCCTATCCTGCGGGTGATGACTGGCAGTCAGTGGAAAAACGCTGGCGCCTTAGTGGCCCGGATGGGGAAATCATGATCGACGTCAGCGGCCCGATGCTAATGAACACCTCCGCAGGCCTGCATCAGGCTGCACGCACCGGCATGGGCATCGTCATGCTGCCTGACGCATTGGTGGAGCAGGATCTTTGCGAAGGAAAACTGGTGAAAGTCATCCCCGATTACCAACCGCCCAGCCGTCCATTGCACCTGCTTTACGCCCCTGATCGTTATCGATTGCCGAAGCTTCGGCGCTTTGTCGAATTCGCGATGAAAACCTGGGGCAGATCCTGATTGCGTGGATAACCAACCCCACACTCAAATGAGTACAGACAAGGAGTCGACCGGCATGAACAACAACCTGACCCTTCGCGACCTGTTGCCCGCCGAAACAGAATCGGTACGACAGTTTCTCGAGCAACATGGCTGGGGACACCGAACAGGTTCCAGCGAACACTTTGCACAACTCATCGAAAACTCCCAACGCACTGCCATCGCGCTGAACGGTGAGCAAATCGTCGGTTTCGCCCGAGGCATCACTGATCATTTATCCAATGGCTATCTATCGATGGTCGTTGTCGACGGGCGACATCGACGCCGAGGGATTGGTCGGGCGCTGGTTGAGCACGTGATGGGCGACAATCCCGATATCACTTGGGTACTGCGCGCCGGCCGGGAAGGTGCCGGGGCTTTTTTTGCCGGCCTGGGTTTTGAGACGTCGGTGATTGCAATGGAGCGGCCGCGATTAAAATAAGCGGCGCCCGCCCTGGCACCGCTATGATCCGGTTTCTCTTTCCAGCACGGACGCTGCGCGATGCTCGCCACTCTACAAAATACCCCCTTGTGGGTTTATGCCGTTTTTCTGGTTCTGGTGTACTTCGGTCTCAAGGCCCGCAAACCGCAACACGAAAGCCGGTTTTCCCTGCTATCGACGCCGCTGGCGTTGTTGGCCTGGTCGCTGTTGTCGTTGAACCTGACGGATGACCCAGGCTTGAGCCTGAGCGGCTGGCTCATTGCTTTATTACTGGGCGTCCTCTCGGCATGGCTGATTTTCCCGAACAAAGGGGTAAATCTTGATGATCAGGAAACCGGATTGATCGTGCCGGGCACCTGAAAAGCGCTGATTCTGCTCCTGCTTTTTTTTGCCGTGAACTACTACTTCGGCTATCAGGATGACGTGCACCCGGAGCGGGCTGCCGCCCCGGATATGTTGTTGTTCAAAGCCATTGCATCGGGTTTTATCAGTGGTCTGGTGAGCGCTCGCTCACTGAAATATTACCGCTTGCTGCGCATCCTTCAGGCTCAACGCCCTTTATTGGGCAGCCAATGATTCAGGAGCCGCTTTTCACTAACACCGGTTTCTCTTGATAGCGCTGAGCAAAAACCTGCTTCAGATTTGCCACCTTCGGCATGTCGTTGATTGCGATGTACGGATAGCTCGGATGTTCTGTCAGGAAGTCCTGGTGATAGTCCTCTGCCGGATAGAAGCCGTTGTAGGTTTCCAGTTTGGTGACGATCGGTTTGTTGAACGCATGGGCCGCGTCGAGTTGGGCAATGTAGGCTTGCGCCACGCGCTGCTGATCGGCGTTGACCGGAAATAATGCCGAGCGATACTGCGTGCCGCTGTCCGGGCCCTGACGGTTGAGTTCAGTGGGGTTGTGGGCCACGGAGAAGTAAATCTGTAACAGGCTGCCGTAGCTGACCTGAGTCGGATCGAAAGTGACCTGTACCGACTCCGCGTGGCCGGTATCGCCCTCGCTGACCCGCTCATATTGCGCGGTATCCGCCGCGCCACCGGCATAACCCGAAAGCGCTTTTTGCACACCTTTGACGTGCTGAAAAACTCCCTGTACGCCCCAGAAACAGCCGCCGGCGAACACCGCAGTTTCACTGTGCGCTTGAGTGTTTTCGTCGAGGGCCGGCGCTGGCAGAACCACCGCCTCCTCGCCGCCGAAGGAAAACGCCGAGCATTGACCGACCACACCCGCCATCGCGACGCCCAGCAACAGACAACGCCAGACACTTTGAGTTTTCATGTTGTGCACTCCTGATCAGCCGAAGGTAAAGGCGTAGGCCGACACGCCCGGGTCAAGAAATTCGATGGTGAAGGTTCGATCCTTCACGCCGTCCGTTTGCCGCACCAGTTGATACAACCGCTGCTCGGTGACACGACCACTGCCATCAGGGGCAACATCGACACCGTGAGCGTCACCCGGTGCGCGGCCATCAATCGAGACTTTGAAACGCACCGGTTTGCCCTCCGCGCCCGGGCCCAGCACCAGGTGCAGGTCGCGGGCATGGAATCGGTAGACGATACGACTGGCCGCCGCGCTGGCAGTCGCGCGCTCTGCCCCAACGGCCCATTGCCCGCCGAGGCTCCAGTCGTTCAATGCCAGATTGGCAGGTGGGTTGTAGGCTGCGACCTTGTCAGGCACAAGGTTGGTTTGCGCTACGAAATGTTCCGCCCGCTGGTAGCCGACATAGGTTTCCGGCGATTGCACTTCGTTCATGTCCGGCGCCAGTTGCACGCCCTTGGCATCGGCATTGATCAACCCATCGGCGACCGTCTTCGCCCCCGCTTCACGCAGCAATTGCTGTATGACTCGCTCCGACTCGGCGTAGTCCCCTTCGCCAAAATGGTGGTAACGAATGCGTCCCTGCGCGTCAGCAAAGTAATGTGCCGGCCAGTATTCGTTATTGAAGGCACGCCAGATCTTGTAGTCATTGTCGATGGCTACCGGGTAAGTGATACCCAGGTCCTTCATCGCTTTGGTGACGTTGCCCACGTCGCGCTCAAAGGCGAATTCCGGCGCGTGTACCCCGATCACCACCAGGCCTTGATCGCGATACTTTTCGGCCCAGGCTTTGACATACGGCAGAGTGCGCAGGCAGTTGATGCAGGAGTAGGTCCAGAAATCGACCAGCACGACTTTGCCCTTCAAAGCCTGAGCATCGAGTGGCGGTGAGTTGAGCCACTGCACGGCGCCATTCAGCGGCGGCAACTGACCTTCAACGGGCAAGGTGCCCGGCGCCTTGGCCGCCATTTTCATCGCGCCCCCGGCGGCCATCATGCTGCCATTTGCTGTGTCATCCGCCGTAGGAATCTGCGCCATCATCGTGCTGTTCGCGTTGGTGGACTTATCCGAAAGTTTGCCGACCAATACCTGTTCCAGACCACCGGTGGATGCCGTCGAAAGCCGAGCGAGAACCCCGGTATCGAGGCCGAGAGTAATCGCCGCGACCCCGGCCAACATCAATGCACCCAGCCCTCGACGGATCCATTCACCGGTACCGATCGAGCGTTTCATCAGGGCAAAAACCTTACCGCCCAGCAGTAGGGCTGCGGCCAGCGAAGTCGCGGCACCCGCCGCGTAGGCGAGCAACAACAGCGTGGTGGCGATGCTTGCCCCTTGCAGCGCGGCACCGGTCAGAATCAGTCCGAGAATCGGCCCTGCGCAAGGCGCCCAAAGCAGGCCCGTGGCGACGCCGATCAGGAACGAAGCGCCGGGACGCGGACGATTGTCCTGGCCGGCGGCCAGCGACAGACGACTGCCGGCCGACACCAGCGGCCGGGTCAAGCGCTCGGCCACTCGCGGCAGCAGCAATGTCAGCCCGAACAGTGCAACGAACAGCAACGCGAGCCAGCGACCGTACTGATTGACTTGCACCACCCAGCCGCCGCCCACCGCCGCCAACGAGGCGACGAGCGCGAAGGTGACCGCCATCCCCGCCAGCAGCGGCAAGCCACTCTTGATAAACGGCTGCCCGGTGCGAGCGAAGACAAAAGGCAGAACCGGCAGGATGCACGGGCTGACAATCGTCAGCACACCACCGAGATAAGCGAGAACCAAGAGCCACATAGTGTCGTCCTGTTTGAAGTGAAGATCGCAAACGCGCCATGGCTCAAGCCGCCACGGCTTTGAAAGTCATCGCCAGGCCATTCATGCAATAACGCAGGCCGGTGGGTTTCGGACCGTCATCAAAGACATGACCGAGATGACCACCGCAGCGCCGGCAGTGAACTTCGTCACGGGTCATGCCAAAGGAGCGGTCCTGACGCGTGGCCACCGCATGCTCCAGCGGCGCCCAGAAACTGGGCCAACCGGTCCGGCTGTCGAATTTGGTCGCGGATGAAAACAGCGCCAGCTCACACCCGGCGCAGGCAAATGTGCCGGCACGATGCTCGTCGTTGAGGGGGCTGGTGTAGGCACGCTCGGTCCCCTCCTCCCGCAGGATCTCGAATTGCTCGTCGGTCAGAATCGAATGCCATTCGCTGTCGCTATGCGTCACCTCGAAGGCTTCGTCGGCATGTGCTTCGCTGACCAGTGCGGTGCCAGTCGACAATTTTGGCAATACACCTGCCAACAGGGCTGCAACCCCTAGCCCGCTGCTCGCTACGAGAATCTGTCGCCGTGAAAACATGGCCGTCTCCGAAATTCCAAGTGTCTGTTCTGGAACACAGCCTAGGCTTGGGTTGATCGCCAAATCCTCACGGGAAGTTAACGAATTCGTGATAACTCGCCCGGAGGAAAACCCGCACAATGCGCTCATTGCGCCGAAGGATTGAGCTTCATGGAACAGACCAAACGCATCCTGGTGGTCGAGGATGACCAACACATCGCCGATCTGATTTGCCTGCATCTGCGCGACGAGCACTACGAGGTCGTGCACTGCGTCGATGGCGACGAAGGCATGCGCCTGCTGCAACAGGGACACTGGGACGCATTGATCCTCGACCTGATGCTGCCGGGTGTCGACGGTCTGGAAATCTGCCGCCGCGCCCGGGCCATGACACGCTACACGCCGATCATCATCACCAGTGCCCGCTCCAGCGAGTTGCACCGCATTCTTGGCCTGGAACTGGGCGCCGACGATTACCTCGCCAAACCGTTCTCGATGCTCGAGTTGGTGGCACGGATCAAAGCCCTGCTGCGCCGTGTCGATGCCATGGCGCGCAATCTGAAGATGGATGCCGGTAGTCTGAGCCTCGACGGCCTGAACATCGACCCGATCACTCGCGAAGTCAGCCTCGAGGGTCAGCGCCTGGATCTCACGCCACGGGAGTTCGACCTGCTGTATTTCTTTGCGCGCCAACCCGGCAAAGTATTTTCGCGCATGGACCTGCTCAATGCCGTGTGGGGTTACAGCCACGAGGGCTATGAACACACCGTCAACACGCACATCAATCGCCTGCGGGCGAAGATCGAAAAAGATCCGGCGCAACCTTCGCGCATCCTCACCGTGTGGGGTCGCGGCTATAAATTCGGTACCGAGCAGCCATGAAACTGACCCTGACACAGCGCCTGTCCCTGGTATTCGCCGTTCTGTTGCTGGTGTGCTGCGGCACATCCGCATGGTTGCAGGTGCGCTCCAACCAGATGCATGAACTGGAGGTGGTGCAAGGCCTGTCGCGGGATCTGGCACGACACATTGCCCATGACACCGTGCTGATGGACAGCAATGGCCTGATGCCTGGTGCGGTGCGTGAACTGTTCAGTCAATTGATGTTGGTTAATCCGAGTGTCGAGGTGTACCTGCTCGACACCGAGGGCCGTATCGTCGGCAACGCCGCGCCCGAAGGAAAGATACGCCGGCAGCAGGTCGATCTGGCACCGATCCGCCAACTGCTCAATGACCAGCCATTGCCGATCCTCGGCGATGACCCGCGCAGTGTCGATGGACGCAAGGTGTTCAGTGCCGCGCCATTGCAGGTCAACGGCAAAGCCGCCGGTTATCTCTATGTGGTGCTGCTCAGCGAAGAGCATGACCGCTATGCCGAGCGCGGTGCCACCAGTGCCGCGCTCAACACGGCATTGCTGTCGATCGGACTGGTTGCGCTGCTCTGCCTGATTGCCGGTCTGACCGCATTCAACCTGATCACTCGGCCACTGCGGCGCCTGACCGAAACCGTCAGCCGCTTCGACATCGACGGTGCACCGCAAAGCCTGCACGCGGCATCGACACCTGTGGATAAAAGCGCTGACCCGGACGAGATCGCCGTGCTCGATGCTGCTTTCCGGCAGATGCAAAACCGGCTCGGTGAACAGTGGCGTTCGTTGACCCGACAGGATCAGGAGCGGCGCGAACTGGTGGCGAACATTTCCCACGACCTGCGCACCCCGCTGGCCTCGCTGCACGGTTATCTGGAAACGCTCTCGCTCAAGGACGCCACCCTGCCTCCCGAAGAGCGCCGCCGTTATCTCGGCATCGCTCTCGATCAAAGCCGCAAGGTCGGCGGGCTGGCGCAATCGCTGCTGGAACTGGTGCGTCTGGAACACGGTTTTGTCCAACCGATACCGGAACGCTTTTCGCTGATTGATCTGGTGCAGGACATCTTCCAGAAATTCGAACTCACCGCCGAAGCGCGACAGGTCGAACTCAAAGCCCATTTCGTACCGAACCTGCCCACCGTCTGCGCCGACCTCGGTTTGATCGAGCGAGTACTGACCAATCTTGTCGACAACGCATTACGCCATACACCCCAGGGTGGCGAAATCGAACTGGATCTGACGCCACAAGCAGCACTGGTTGAAGTAACGGTCAGCGACACCGGGCCCGGTATTGCGCCGGAGTTGCGTGAAGGTCTGTTCCTGCGCCCGTTCAATATCGGCGGTGCACGTCGCGACGGTGGTTTGGGGCTGCGAATCGTGCACCGCATTTTGCAACTGCACGGGCGCAAGATTCAGTTGCTGGACGTCACCGGGCGCGGCGCGACATTCCGCTTTTCACTGCCGACCGATCAGCAAACCGCCGAACAATGGATGGTGCGCTCGATGAACCTCGACACTCCTGGCAAATAGTTGGGACCGCCGGCCCGTTGCTCCGTGACAACGCCGCCCCGCTCCCCTAAATTAGTCGACCTGAAAAAGCCCTCGTGCTTTCTCATCTCCACTCAAGTTAAAAAGTAGTGAAATTTCAATGTCCGATTTCAACACCGCTGAATCCGTAGTTACCGAATCGTCCAAAGCGGAATACGAAAACTCCATCAATCTTTCACAACATCTGCCACAAGCCAAAATCATCAGTGAAATGGTCTTGGACGCTTTTCAGTCGAACCGCGAAAGCGACCAGATCCGCGAGCTGCGCGCCGCGATCCGTCAGGCTCATGACAGCTTCGATGACGACAAGGCCTACGAGCTGATGGGCGAACTCAAGGCTCTGAAAGACGCCGAAGCCGCCGACATCGCCGCACTTGAAGACCTGAGCAGCAAGTTCTCGATCGGCCGCATCCTGTCCTGCTTCAAGGACGATCCGGCATTCCAGGAAATCGTTTACGGCCTCGCCCTCAAAGTGCTGAACCAGACCCATCAGGCGATCAGCAACCCGAGCGGTGGCAAGAGCAAGGCTGCGAAGAAGAAAGAAGTCGAAATTTTCACCATCAGCAAGGACGGCATCAGTGTAACCCTGCCACTGCGCACGCCGCGCTCGCGCCTGAACGTTGATCGTGCAGCACTGGAATTCCTCGGTTTCGCCTTCGTCGGCGAAGGCGAAGAAGCGGAGCTGGAAAGCGAAGTCTTCGTTGATAACGCCGGCACCGAACAAGCCGTCAACCGCAAAAACATCATCACCGCACTGCAACAGCAGACCGCGTTCGATGGTTACAGCATCGCCGCTCAGTAATATTTCGGCGCTGACAAAAAAGCCCCGCACTGAGATTCAGGCGGGGCTTTTTGCTTTCCGGCCTGGGGGTCATGCGTCGGAGTGCAATGCCGCAATCATGTCGACTTCAATCGCCGCATTCTTCGGTAACTGATACACACCGACGGTGGTACGCGTGTGCCGGCCGGCATCGCCGAGCACATGGCTGAACACGTCCGATGCGCCGTTGGCCACTTCACTCAGGTCAACAAAGTCCGGCGTCGACTTCACATACACGGTGACCCGCAGCAATGCCTTGATCTTGTCCAGCGAACCGACTGCATCGACGATCAGCGCCAGACAACGCATCGCACTGATGCTCGCGGCGGCCTGGGCATCCTTCAGGGTTAATTCCAGCCCGACGCGACCGGGATACTGAATCTTGCCGTGAGTACGCGGCACCATGCCGCTGATGTACAACTCGTCATGATGACGGATCAGCGGCGCGTAATTGCCGCCGGCCGTGTTCTCACCATAGATGTCGTAGTTCAGATCCTGGGCCAGGGCAATGAAGCGTTCGTCGCAGGTCATCCTCTCAGTCATTTCGCCCAGCCTTTTGATCAAAGCATGAAAAAACGCAGGTTAAGACAGTTAAGCACCAGCAAATGGCATGGCGCTATCACTGTCGCATTTGGATCCAAATCTAGGGGTTTTATCCTTTATCCGCAACCTGCGACGATAGAAACGACAAAGCCCCTTGCCTCTTTCGACGCTCGGGGCTCTACATGAATCAGTACTGCGGCTTACACAGCGCTCAACCGCTCAACCATATCGGGGAATTTTTCCACCAGCCGTATCAGCAAGGCCGCTTGCGCATTGGGTTTCGACTTTTCCTGCTCCCAATTTCTGAGTGTGCTGGGACTTGTCCTGATTCGCTTGGCGAAAACGGCTTGGGACATATGCAACTTTTCCCTTAGAGCAACAATTTCTTGAGCTCCAACCTCCGGAACCGGCTTGTCCTCAAGCACTGTATTACGCAGTGTGATTTTGCCTTCGCGTTGAGCCGCCATCTCATCAACGCCCTGCATCAATTCTGCAAACAGGTCGCGTTTTTTCATGGGGTACCTCGTGTTTTCAATTCTTTATCTATGGCTTTCTTGAGCGCCCTTTCTTGTTCGGCGGTCAGTTTTTCAAGCTCATCTTTGTCGTAGATGGCAAACATCCAGAACTGGCCATCATTCATAAGCCAATAATAGAGAACCCGCAAGCCGCCTCGCCTACCTTTGCCGCGTCGAAAATCTGCCCAGCGCAATTTTCGGAAACCACCCGTTCGCGGCATCACGGCGCCTGCCAGCGGATTGTCCTGCAGATAACTCTGCAATTCTCGGTATTCATCATCTGTCAGGTAATGACCGACGCTAGCGGTAAATATTGTGGTTTCAAAAAAGATAGTTCGCATGAGCAAACTATAGGCAAATCGCCTATAGAAAGCCTATCAACAAATCGCGCTGTAGATAAACAAAAAACCCCGCACATCTCTCAATGTGCGGGGTTTTTCTTCAAGCCTTTGAGCCTTAAGGCGCGTACGTCAGCAGCAGCTCGGCTGGCACCTTGAAGTCCAGGGACATCATGACGCTCAACGCAGTGATGGTGAAGATCGAGAACACGAACAGCTTGCGTGCCCAGACCGTGTCATCCACTGCCTTGTAACCGGTCCAGGCCATGTACAACCAGTACATGCCCATGGCCGCGGCGACCGCTAGGTAGCTCATGCCGGCGTAACCGCTGAAGGTCAGCATCAAGGTCGCCACGAGGAACGCCAGGATGTAGAGCAGGATGTGCTTCTTGGCCACTTGAATCCCGCGCTTCACTGGCAGCACCGGAATCGATGCGGCCAGGTAATCGTTGAAGCGGAAGATCGCGATGGCATAGGAATGCGGCATCTGCCACAGGCTGAACATCACCAGCAACGTCAGTGCGGCCATGTCGAAGCTGTTGGTTACGGCAACGTAACCGATCACTGGCGGCATGGCGCCCGACAGACTGCCCACCAGCGTGCCGTGAACCGACTTGCGCTTGAGATACAGGCTGTAGAAGCCGACGTAGATAACGAAGCCGATTACTGCGAACAGGGCAGCCAACGGGTTGGCCACCTTGTACAACAATGCAACGCCGAGAACACCCAGAATGGTCGCGTAGACCAGGGCCAGTTTCAGGGAGATCAAGCCCTGGACCAGCACCCGGTTCTTGGTGCGTTCCATCTTCAGGTCGATGTCGCGGTCGATGCAGTTGTTGAACACGCAACCGGAGGCGACAACCAGGGATGTACCGATCATGGCAGCGAGAAACACCGCCAGATCGACATGCCCTTTCGAGGCCAGGAAAAACCCGCCTGCCACAGAAAGCACGTTACCGAAAATGATCCCCGGTTTGGTGATTTGGATAAAGTGCTTGAGCGACATCGGGTCTTACCTCACTTCGCCATCATGTAGGTGTGGATGCTGAACATGATCCACAACGACAGGCCAACCAGCAGCACAATCACAATCGCCGTAAAGACGAATGCAATCACGTTGTTACGCTGAGCAATGGAACGGTCCAGGTGCAGGAAGTAATACAGGTGAACGATCACCTGGATCACTGCGAACAGCAGGACGATTGCCAGCGTGGTGGCCTTCGGCAGGCTCGGGTACATCACCAGACCGAACGGGATGACGGTCAGGATCACCGACAGGATGAAGCCGATGGCGTACGACTTTACGCTGCCGTGGCCAGCATCAT
>NZ_JBIUWQ010000086.1:0-16290 GCF_044743525.1 Pseudomonas sp. NPDC087598
CCGCACGCCGGGAAACGCCGCCGCGGGTCATGATGAAGTCAGGCAGGGTGTGGTGGGTGGTCACGTCGATCGGCTTTGGATAAGCCGCGGTGTGGCAGAACGACTGCATTACCAGATCAGCGGAGAAGCCCAGGCACGCCAGGTCTTTCAGTTCGTCACGGGTCATTGGACCGGTGGTGTCCTGAGAACCTACGGTGGTCATCTTCGGTTCGCAGTAGGTGCCAGGACGTACGCCCTGGCCTTCTGCCAGACCGCAGGCCTTGCCGACCATTTTCTGCGCCAGGGTGAAACCCTTGGTGCTTTCAGCTGGAGCTTCAGGCTTCTTGAACAGGTCGAACGCGGGCAGGCCCAGTTCGGCGCGAGCCTTCTCGGTCAGGCCACGGCCGATGATCAGCGGGATACGGCCACCGGCACGGACTTCGTCCAACAGCACCGGGGTCTTCATTTCGAAGGTGGTCAGGACTTCGTCAGTGCCGTGTTTGCAGACTTTGCCAGCATGCGGGTACAGGTCGATCACGTCGCCCATGTTCATGTTGGTAACGTCGAACTCGATTGGCAGTGCGCCGGCATCTTCCATGGTGTTGTAGAAGATCGGAGCGATTTTGCTGCCGAAGCAGAAACCGCCAGCGCGCTTGTTCGGCACGTAAGGGATGTCGTCGCCAAAGAACCACAGGACCGAGTTGGTCGCGGATTTACGCGAGGAACCGGTACCGACCACGTCACCGACGTAAGCGATAGGGAAGCCTTGACCGCGCATTTCTTCGATCTGCTTCATCGGGCCGGTCTTGCCTTGCTCGTCCGGAACGATGCCGTCACGGGCCATTTTCAGCATGGCCAGGGCGTGCAGCGGGATGTCAGGACGCGACCAGGCATCTGGAGCAGGGGACAGGTCGTCGGTGTTGGTTTCGCCGGTTACCTTGAATACGCGAAGGCTGATTTTGTCTTCCAGCACCGGGCGCTTCTTGAACCACTCGCCGTCAGCCCAGGATTGCAGCACGGCTTTGGCGTGAGCGTTGCCGTTCTTGGCTTTTTCAGCGACATCGTGGAACGCATCGAACATCAGCAGGGTGTGCTTGAGTTCTTCGGCAGCAACTGGCGCCAGTTCGGCGTCGTCCAGCAGCTCGACCAGGGTCACGATGTTGTAGCCGCCCTGCATGGTGCCGAGCAGTTCTACAGCGCGTTTCTTGTCCAGCAGAGGGGAGGAAACTTCGCCTTTGGCCAGAGCCGACAGGAAACCGGCTTTAACGTAAGCGGCTTCGTCCACTCCAGGTGGTACGCGATTGGTGATCAGGTCAACGAGGAAAGCTTCTTCGCCAGCCGGAGGATTCTTCAGCAGCTCGACCAGGCCTGCAGTTTGTTCGGCGTTAAGCGGCTGGGGAACGATACCCAGTGCTGCGCGCTCTTCGATATGTTTGCGGTAGGCTTCAAGCACAGTTATTACCCTCATCAGTGGTCCCAAATGGCTGTCCGGGACGCTCGTCGCGAAATGCTCGTACTCATGCGCTGCACGGCGTTGTGCGCCGTTTAGCCAGAATTACCGAACATTCCTTACAGAAGCTGCTTTCAAAGTTTTACGCCTGCAGAACGGGGAGCTGATGAGGGTTGGCGTTGGGCTTTTCCCCGCTGGAAAAACCCCTCGCCAACACCGCTCTGAAGGAACGACTGTGCTCGTGACGCTTTGAAAACAGCTTCTAACGGACATTGGCGCCTTAAAAGGCTGGCTGATTCTACGGCAAAAAAAATTTAAAGGTAAGTCGCGCTCTATTGGACTTTGGTGGCGTTGTGTTGGGCCTGCCCAAAGTCTGTTCGAGCGCTTGCCCCTGACGTTTGAGGGGTGATCAATGCCCGACAAAGGGCTAACATGCCAACCTGTTCCGCGTTTCAGTGTCATTGCCTACTTTATGCCCAATCAGACCATCAAGACCCCCTGCGTCGGCCTCTGCTCCACTGTTTACGGAGATCTGGTGTGCCGTGGCTGCAAGCGTTTCCATCACGAAGTGATCAATTGGAATGGTTACAACGAGGAGGAAAAGCGTGCGGTGTGGTTGCGGCTGGAGCAATTGCTGTCACAAGTGATGGCGGGCAAGGTCGAGATCTTCGATTCGGCGCGCCTGCGCCAGCAGCTGGAACAGCGCAAGATCCGCTTTGTGCCGCATCAGTCGGAATATTGCTGGGCCTATCAGCTGATCGCCCGGGGGGCGCGGGTGATCATTAATCTGGACGCCTACGGCATGGTCTTGCTGCCGGAGTTTCGCGACTGGAACCTGCCGGAATTGCGCGATGCCATTGATCGGGAATTCTTCCTGCTGTCGGAAGCGCACTATCAGCGCTACATCGCCCCCGGTTTCCTCAAGGACGCCTTCGGCGCCTAGAAGCTTCGCGAGCAGGCTCGCTCCCACATTTTGCAAGGCATTCCAATTGTAGGAGTGAGCCTGCTCGCGATAGCGGTCTATCAGTCGACATTGTTGTTGTCTGGCACGCCGCCATCGCGAGCAGGCTCACTCCTACAGGGATCGCATTTCAATATGAGCTGTTCAGTGTTTCACCGCCAACTCGACCAGATGATCCTCAACCTCCTGCGGCTTGAGCACCAGCACATCACTCTCCAGCGCATCCAGCACCACTTCAGCGGTGTTGCCAATCAACGCCCCTGACAATCCCGAGCGCGCCACCGTGCCGATCACGGTCACCGCCGCCTGCAGCTTGTGCGCCATGAACGGAATCAACACATCCGCCGGGCCTTCCTCGATGTGCAGGTGCGCGTCATCAACATCGAATTCGGCCTGGAACGCCCGACACTGCTCGCGATAACGCGCTTCGATGGTTTCACTCAGTTGCAACGTCGGGTCAGCGGCGGAGAGCATCGGCGACGGATGAGCGCTGATCACATGCAAGTGCCCCTTGGCCAGACTGGCAATGTCATAACCATGATCAATGATCGTCGTGTGCAAATGCCGGTGCTCGCCGTCGACATTGCCCACGTCGACTGCCGCCAGAATCACCTTGTCCTTCCACGAACCTGCGGTTTTCACCAGCAACACCGGGGTAGGGCAGTGGCGCAGCAGCTTCCAGTCCGCCGGGGTCAGCAGGGCTTTTTTCAGCGAGCTGTCGGGGAAATGCTGTTTGATCACTAACCCGCACCCTTCGGCCTGCTGCACGTCGATGATGGTTTCGTGCAGGCTCTCGTTCCACGCCTGTTCGGTCGTCACGCTGTAGCCGTCGGCCAGCAGCGCGGCCTTGAGCACGCCAAGCATGCCGGCGTGATCGTGCTTCTTGTCGCACACCAGCAGGTGCAGATGGGCCTGGGTCACGCCAGCGATCAGCTTGGCGCGCTTGAGCGCCAGGCTTTCCGAATGTTCGGGTTCGATGACCACCAGAATGCTGCGAATAGCTTGCATGAGCGGAGTCTCCAGCAAAGAAAAGGCACGGCGTTGCACAACTATAGTTGCTGCTCGAACACCTGCGACTTGATGCATATCAACGCCAGCCGCTGGTGGTCTGCGGGCAGGCCGGTATAATCGGCGCCCTTCGCTCGAACACCTTTACCGTGAGCCCCATGATCCTTCCCGAAATCCACGAATTCCTTGGCTGCCGCACACCCGACGCCTGGGTCCAGGCGGCACTGGCCGATCAGGAAACCCTGCTGATCGACCACAAGAACTGCGAGTTCAAGGCTGCCAGCACCGCGCTGAGCCTGATAGCCAAGTACCACTCCCACGTCGACCTGATCAATATGATGTCGCGTCTGGCCCGGGAAGAACTGGTGCACCACGAGCAAGTCATGCGCATCATGAAGCGCCGCAAGATCGAGCTGCGTCAGTTGCATGCCGGCCGCTACGCATCAGGCCTGCGCAAAGTGGTGCGCAGCCATGAGCCGGTGAAACTGGTCGATACGTTGGTGGTGGGGGCGTTTATCGAGGCGCGCAGTTGCGAGCGTTTCGAAGCGCTGGTGCCGCATCTGGACGAAGAACTCGGCAAGTTCTATTTTGGCTTGCTGAAAAGCGAGGCGCGGCATTTTCAGGGGTATCTGAAACTGGCCTATCAGTATGGCGACGCCAAGGATATCGCCCAGGTGATCGAAAAAGTTCGCGCCGCCGAGCAAGAGCTGATCGAATCGCCGGACGACGAATTCCGTTTCCACAGTGGCGTACCTGCCTGAGATTGTAAAAAACTCTTAAGAGTATGAAACATCACCGAAAACCGGCCCCCGTGGCCGGTTTTTGCTGCCTGAGGCAAACGCCTCGCCAGCGATTGCCGCCATAATGTCGCCCACTTCACAGATGGTTGGCAGACGGTCGTTATGGATAACCTGGGTTTTGGCAAAGTCCTGCTGGTGGAAGACGATGAACGCCTTGCCGCGTTGATCGCGCACTTCCTCGAACAACACGGCTACGAGGTGCGTACGGTGCATCGCGGGGATCTGGCCGTGGCCGCTTTTCTGGAGTTCAAACCCAAAGTCGTGGTTCTCGACCTGATGCTGCCGGGGCAAAGCGGCCTGCATGTGTGTCGCGAAATCCGCAGCGTGTCGGACACGCCGATCGTGATTCTGACGGCCAAGGAAGACGACCTCGACCATATTCTCGGCCTGGAGTCCGGTGCCGATGACTACGTGATCAAACCGATCAAGCCGCCGGTGCTGCTGGCCCGGTTGCGTGCGTTGCAGCGGCGCCAGGTGCCGGACAGCGGCGTGGTCAGTGCTCTGGAGTTCGGCCGGTTGAGCATCGACCGCAGTTGCCGGGAAGTGCGGCTGGCGGGCGAGATCATCGAAATGACCACCATGGAATTCGAACTGCTGTGGCTGCTGGCCAGTGCCGCCGGCAACACGCTGTCGCGCGATGACATTCTCAATCGCATGCGCGGCATCGCTTTCGATGGCTTGAACCGCAGCGTCGACGTGTACATCAGCAAGTTGCGCAACAAGCTCAAGGACAATCCCCGAGAACCGGTGTGCATCAAGACCGTGTGGGGCAAAGGTTATCTGTTCAATCCGTTTGCGTGGGAGTTGTAGATGCTGCGGTTATTTCTCGGGCTGTTTCTGGTGATGACGGTGGGGCTGGTATTGGCCCTGCAAACCGTCGAACACACCTTCAACGCGTTGCTCGACAATCAGATGCAGGCTTACAACCGCGAAGCGGTGCGCGGTCAGGCGTGGTCGCTGGTGGATCATTTACGCGGGCGTCAGGGTGCGGAACGCGAGCAACAACTGGACGCCTTGCGCCCGCATTACGGGCTGACATTGAACCTGGTCGAGGCCGATCAACTGGCCCTCAACCCCGAGGAAAAAGCCCAGCTGACGCAGAATCTGCTGGTGATCCGCGATAACTACACGCAGTTCATCAGCAACATCGATGGCGGTTCGCAGGTGTTGAGCATCAAGCTGCCGCCGGAGCCGAGTCTGATGCCGTTCTACATTTCGGCGGCCTACGGGATGCTGGCGGTGTTGATTGGCATTGTTCTGTTTTTCTGGGTGCGTCCGCACTGGCGTGATCTGGAGAAGCTGCGCCTGGCCGCCGAGCGCTTTGGCGATAACGATCTTTCGGCGCGTATCCAGTTGTCGAAACGTTCGAACATTCGCGATCTGGCTGAACACTTCAACCTGATGGCGGCGCGTATCGAGAGTCTGATCGCCAATCAGCGCGAACTGACCAATGCCGTGTCGCACGAATTGCGCACGCCGATTGCGCGGCTGTCGTTCGAGCTTGATCAGCTCAAGCAACAACCGGATGCCAGTCAGAGTCGCGAGCTGATTGCTGATATGTACGCTGACCTGGGCGAACTGGAAGAGATGGTCTCGGAGTTGCTGACCTACGCCAGTCTTGAGCGCGGTGCGACGGTGATCAAACGCGAAAATATTCAGGCGACCAATTGGCTCGACAGTGTGGTCGGCAGTGTGGCGCTGGAGGCGGAGGCGGCTGGGGTGCAGTTGCTGATCGGCGATTGCCGGCTCGAAACGGTACGCATTGAGCCACGGTTCATGGCGCGTGCGGTGATCAATCTACTGCGCAATGCGATTCGCTATGCCGAGCAAAGGGTGGAAGTCACGCTGGTACGCAATGGCGATTACTACGTGGTGCAGGTCAATGACGATGGGCCCGGTGTGCCAATGCACGGGCGGGAGAAGATCTTCGAACCGTTCTCGCGCCTCGATGCTAGCCGGGACCGGCGCACTGGTGGCTTCGGTTTGGGGCTGGCATTGGTGCGACGGGTGTCGCAATCCCATGGCGGGCAGGTGGAAGTCGGCGATTCGCCTTGGGGCGGGGCGTCGTTCCGGATGACCTGGGCGCACCTGGACTGACGTGTGTTGGCCTTGCCGACGCCATCGCTGGCTTGCCAGCGATGGGGTCATTAGTCCCACCACCCAACCAGAGTGTGTACTCAACCTGCCCAGCCAATGCCCACAGTTTTGTGGTGTGCCCACTCTCCCGGCAACCCCGAAAAACCCTGTGGGAGCTGGCCTGCCAGCGAAGGGGCCATCAGTCCCATCACATAATCAGAAGGTATACGCCACCTGCCCAGCCAATGAAGTCTGCAAGCGGCGGTCGACAATCGGGCTGTCTGCCGCTTCATGGCTCAGGTACTGCACCGCCAGCACTGACGACACACTCCAGCGCTCATCGATCGGCAATGTCCAGGTCAAGTCCGCGCCGCGACTGATCAACCCGGCTTTCGCGTCATATGCCCGGAACTGGCTACGCGACGCCTGCGCCGTGCTCACGCCATACCAGGTGCGCAGGTAATCGCTGTCGCCGAACTGGCTGTTCAGCCCGCCGATCACCTTGCCGAACCCGCCCTCATACAAGGGCAGGTTGATGCTCAGTTTCAGGCGATTCCACGATGAGCCGGTGTCGTGGTCATCGTCGTCCTTTTCCAGCGCATGCTCGAAACTCGCGCCGAGAATGATCGGCCCCATGTGATAACGACCGTCCACGCCCAGCACCGGGCGTGACTTGATCGAGCCCATGCCGCTCAGTTCGTCAGAACCCTTGAACCCGGTCTGGCGATCCTTGCGCACATCGCTGGCGCCGATGTAGACGCTGAGGCCGAAATCCTCTTCGTCAAATCCCCAGCCCAAACCCCGGTCGCTGTCGAGAAAAAAGCCCTGCGGGCTGACCACCTCGACACCCACCAGCGGCGCCGTCACCCGTTCATCGCTGCCGCTGAAGCGCGGTGCATTGACCGCCCCGGCGCGCAGGGTTGCGTGCCAGTCCTCTGCGCGCAGCGAACCGCCGGGCACCAGCAGACAAAGAGAGGTCAGAGACAGCGAGAACGTACGAAACGAAATCAGCATGGGGCACCCGAGGGGAATGTGGATGCGCCCATGCTAGGCGGGTGGCGAGCGGCAATCTTTGGCAGCTTTGTCGGGAAACTGTCAAAGACTGTTAAGCCGCGATCAGAAGTCCCATTTGGTAGTAAGCATCAGGTTGCGCGGTTCGCCGTAGAACGTCGTGTCGAAGTTGCCCAGCCCGGTCAGGTAGCGTTTGTCGAAGACGTTGTTGGCGTTGACCGTGAAGCTCAGGTGCTCGTTGTACTGATAGCGGCTCATCAGGTCGACGAGGGTGTAGCCGCCCTGTTTGATCCGCGTGTAATCGCCGGCCGGAGCGCTGTAGATTTTGCCGTAGAACGCACTCTGCCAGCTCACGCCGCCACCGACGGTGACTTTGTCGAGCATGCCCGGCAAGCGATAGGTGGTGAAAGTGCGCACCACGTGTTCAGGCTTGGTGGTCGACAGCGGATAACCGTAGATGCGCTGTTCATCGGCGTCACGGGTGCGCGCATAGGTATAACCGGCGGAGACATTCCAGCCCTCGCTCAGTTCGCCCGCCAGTTCCAGCTCGACACCTTTGGTGGTGGCGCCGTCGATGGCTTTGTAGATGCCTTCGTTGGTCACCGCGTTGGTGCCGATCGATTCGGCAACGCCATCCTGTTCAATGCGGAAAAACGCCAGGCTGGCGTTCAGACGACCGTCGAAATACGCCGCTTTCAGGCCCGCTTCATAGCTGTCGCCCTCGACCGGCGCGAGGGTCGAACCGCTGCTGTCCTTGTAGGTTTGCGGTTGATAGATGCTGGTGTAACTGGCGTACAGCGAGTAGGTGTCGTCAAGGTCATAGATCACCCCGGCGTAAGGTGTGACCACGCCGTGTTCCTTGTAGCTGGCGTGGGTGTCGTCGAGGCCGGCGCCCGGGTTGTAGCGGTAGTCTTCGTTGTACTTGAAGGTGCTCAAGCGGCTGCCGAGGATCACCGACAGATCGTCGGTCGGGTGCAGACGCGTGGCCAGATAGACGCCGTTCTGGCTCTGGGTGCGCTCGTATTTGCCGTTCTTCGGGAAATCCTGTTTAGGCAGATCACCGTTCCAGTCGTAAATGCTCCCCGGCACCTGCGAGAAGGCGCTGGTGTCGTAGGTCGAACCTGTCTGGCGCGAGTGCGCGGTCATCACGCCGGCAATCAGCTCATGTTCGCGACCGCCCAGGGTGAAAGGGCCGGAGACGTTGACGTCGGCAGTGTTCTGCACGCGATGACCTTCCCAGCGACCCCAGTACAGGAACATGCCTTCGCCAGTGGCGCGATTTGGATTGCCACCGCTGGCCGAGGCCAGGCGCGTGTCGTGATCGGTGGTTTTCTGGTCGAGGCTGACCTTGAATTTCCAGTCATTGGCCAGCGCCTGTTCCAGCGAGGCGAAGTAGGTGATGTTGTCGAAATCGCGACGGCTCCAGTCCGCCGCGGAATTGAAGTGACGCGGGAAGTCAGTGCGGCCGCCATCGGCGAAGTACACCGGGTTGCCGGTCCACGAACTGCCGCGCGGGGTGGTGCTGGACTTGTCGATGCCGAACGTCAGCAGGGTGTCATCGCTCAGGTCGGCTTCGAGAATGCCGTAGAACAGGTCTTTGCGCTGGCTGTAGTGGTCGAGATAGGAGTTCTGATCCGAATACGCGCCAACGAAACGTCCGCGCACGTTGCCCGAATCAGTCAGCGAACCGGAAATGTCACCGACGGTGCGGTAGGCATCCCACGAACCGACAGTGCCGCTGATCGAGGCTTTGAATTCTTTGGTGGGTTTCTTGCGGATCAGGTTGACCGTGGCCGATGGGTCGCCCGATCCGGTCATCAGGCCGGTCGCGCCCTTGATGATTTCGATGCGGTCGATGCTCGCCGCGTCGTCGCCGTTGTTCGGGTTTTCACCGTAGACGCCGTCGTAGGGGATGTTGATGCCGTCGTACTGGAAGTTGGTAATGGCCAGGCCCCGCGCGGAAAACTCGGTACGGTCGCTGTCGTACTTCTGCGTCGAAATGCCGGGTGTATTGCGCAGTGCATCGCCGACGCTCTGCACGCCGCGATCGTCCATTTGCTGACGGGTGATCACCGTCACCGATTGCGGGGTTTCGCGGATCGACAGCGGCAGGCCGGTGGCCGAAGACATAGTGCCGGTGGTGTAGGAGCGGGTGTCTTCGGTGGTGGCGCCGAGGCCTTGGGCGGAGATGTTGGTGGCGCCCAATTGCAGGGTCTGGTCGGTTTTTTCAGCGGCGTTGGCAGAAATGCTCAGCAGGGCCAGTGCCAGCGGGCACAAGGCAAAACGAAAACGGACGTGCGACATGGAGATCCCTTTGCATCGAATCGATCGGTAGTTGAAGTGCTTCTGAGGGGTTAACCGAACGAGTGCGGGAAAAGGGAACTACATCGAATCAAAAACGATGAAAAACCTGTGGGAGCGAGCCTGCTCGCGAAAGCGCTGGGTCAGAAACATCAATGCTGACTGACAAGACGCCTTCGCGAGCAGGCTCGCTCCCACAGGGATTTAGGTTTGCCATGGATCTATCGGGTCAGTCCGAGGCGTTCGTGCCACTGGGCGATGGATTCTTCGGGGTAAATGTCGAATTGCTTGTCCCGGGCTTTGGCGTCGACTTCGACCCATGGGGCTTTTGAGCCGAGCATCAAATGGGTGTGCTCCGGCGGCACCGGCAACGGTGTGTCGATGGCGGAGGCGAACGGGTGGATCAACTCCGGCCACTCCGGGCTGAACAGCCACAAGCCACTGCCGCACAACGAGCAGAAATGCCGCTCGGCCGTGCTGCGGTGGGCGCGTTTTTCGCCTTCGTCCTTCATACGCGCGTGGTAGATGCTGATGTGTTTGCGGCCGCGTACCTTGAGGCTCGTCGCGTCGCCGCCGAGGTTGATCGCATAGCCGCCACCGCCCTGGGTCTTGCGGCAGATCGAGCAATAGCAGCGTTGATAAGGATAGGGGTGGGCGCTGGTCAGGCTGAACGAAACCGCGCCGCAATGGCAGGAGCCTTCGAGGTGCATGGGTGCTCTCCGTTAGCAGGGTTGTGCGGTTCAGCCTAGAGCATTTTGCGCGAACGCTGCCGGTGTGATGCGACAGGCGCTGGCAGCGTCTAGCCCCAGTGTCCCCGCAATCCCATGGGGCGAGACTTCGGAACCCGGCATGCAAGCGCTGTTGAACGAGATCCTTGACGCTGTCCGGCCCCTGATCGGGCAGGGCAAAGTGGCTGACTACATTCCTGCCCTCGGCACAGTGCCGGCCAATCAGCTGGGCATTGCCGTGTATGGCAACGACGGCGAAATGTATTGCGCGGGCGACGCCGAAACGCCGTTCTCGGTGCAGAGTATTTCCAAGGTATTCAGCCTGGTGCAGGCCATCGATCATTCCGGCGAGGCGATCTGGGAACGCCTCGGTCATGAGCCGTCCGGTCAGCCGTTCAACTCGCTGGTGCAACTGGAATTCGAGCGCGGCCGCCCGCGTAATCCCTTTATCAATGCCGGCGCGCTGGTGATCTGCGACATCAACCAGTCGCGCTTTGCCGCGCCAACCCTGTCGATGCGTGACTTTGTCCGGCGCCTGTCGGGCAATCCGCAGATCATGATCGACGGCAAAGTCGCCGACTCCGAATACCAGCACCGTGCGCGCAACGCGGCGATGGCTTACCTGATGCAGTCCTTCGGCAACTTCCACAACGATGTCGAGTCGGTGCTGCGCAGTTATTTCAGCCACTGCGCGCTGCGCATGAACTGCATCGATCTGGCCCGGGCGTTCTGTTTCCTGGCCAATGACGGCTACTGCAAACACAGCGGCGAACAGATCCTCACGCGACGTCAGACCCAACAGGTCAACTCGATCATGGCCACCAGTGGTCTGTATGACGAGGCGGGCAACTTTGCTTACCGCGTCGGCCTGCCGGGCAAGAGCGGCGTGGGCGGCGGCATCGTTGCGGTGGTGCCGGGGCAGTTCACGGTGTGCGTGTGGTCGCCGGAACTGAATGCCGCCGGTAATTCGCTGGCAGGGATGGCGGCGCTGGAGATGCTCAGCTCGCGGATTGGCTGGTCGGTGTTCTGATCCATCAGAAAATCACCATAAAACCCTGTGGGAGCGAGCCTGCTCGCGAATGCGTCAGGTCATCCGACATTTATGTATCAGATCCACCGCTTTCGCGAGCAGGCTCGCTCCCACAGGGTTAGCGGTTGCTTTGGAGGATTGTGTTCCTATACATTTTCCGGCCGCCCTCTGCATGGTGAATCCGCTTCATGTCTCTTGCGCTCGAACGTCTAGTCGCTGGCACGCCGATCCCTTTCGCCGGTAACCGCGTCACCGTGGTCAGCCCCGAACTGGCGGCGCGCTTTCAGCCCGGTGACCACCTGTTGGTGGAGCAGGTGAGTGGCGAGCTGTTGCTGATTCCGGTCGCGGATCAACAAGCCGCGTCCGTGGCAATCGAGCGCGCCGCTGCGGCGTTTACCGCGTTGTCGGCTGTGTCCGACGAGGCGATCAGCCGGTTCTTCGATCTGTTTGCACAGCGACTGGAAAACAGTGATTGCTGGGCGCAGATCGCCGCCGCCAACCTCGACGATATCGAACGGGCCAAGGCGCGTGGGCGTTCCACCACGCGTCTGCTCGCCGATGAACGCATGCGCGGCGACATGATTTCCGGCCTGCGTGCCTGGCGCGATGCACCCGCGACACGCGGCAAGGTCATCAGCAGCGTCGAACACGATGGCTGGAAGGTCGAGCAAGTGGTGTCGCCGCTGGGCATCGTTGCGTTCGTCTTCGAAGGTCGCCCGAACGTGTTTGCCGATGCGGCCGGCGTCTTGCGCACCGGCAATACGGCGGTGCTGCGCATTGGCAGCGATGCGCTGGGCACCGCGCAGGCC
Source organism: Pseudomonas sp. NPDC087598 (assembly GCF_044743525.1). Taxonomy (NCBI): domain Bacteria; kingdom Pseudomonadati; phylum Pseudomonadota; class Gammaproteobacteria; order Pseudomonadales; family Pseudomonadaceae; genus Pseudomonas; species Pseudomonas sp. NPDC087598. Next base: position 12,154 of record NZ_JBIUWQ010000086.1, read on the forward strand.
ATCGTCACTCATGCGCTGAACCCGGCGCTGGCAGCGGCCGGTTTGCCGGCAGGTGCGGTGTCGTTGGTCGAGAGTGTCAATCACGCCGCCGGTTGGGCGATGTTTGCCGACCGACGCCTGTCGTTGGCGGTGGCCCGTGGGTCGGGGCGTGCGGTCAGTCAGTTGGGCAGCATTGCGCAGCAGGCAGGCACGGCGGTCAGCCTGCACGGCACCGGCGGGGCGTGGTTGATTGCTGACCGCGATGCCGACGCCAAACGCTTTGCGGCGGTGGTGCGTAATTCACTCGATCGCAAGGTCTGCAACACGCTGAACGTCTGCCTGATTCAGCGCGAACGCGCCGCAGAATTGGTGCCGCTGTTCCTCAATGCACTCAAACAGGCCGGCACCGCACGCGGGCAGGGCTGCAAATTGCACATCGTCGAAGGCAGTGAAAGTTGCCTACCGAGCGAGTGGCAGAACGCGACAGTCGAGGTCTACCGCGCCGAGGGTTACCAGACCGAAACACTGGCCGAACCGCTTGCGGAGTCTGACCTTGGCCGTGAATGGGAGTGGGAGGAGACCCCGGAAGTCAGCCTGATGATCGTCGATGATCTGGATCAGGCGATTGCGCTGTTCAACCGCTACAGCCCGCAATTCACCGTGTCGCTGATCAGCGAAGATGCGCAGGTGCAGGCGCGGTTCTACAACGTAGTGAACGCGCCGTTCGTGGGCAATGGCATCACCCGTTGGGTTGATGGCCAGTACGCGCTGAACAAACCGGAGCTGGGACTTTCGAACTGGGAGAGCGGGCGCTTGTTTGCGCGCAGTGCGATTCTGTCTGGCGATGGTGTGTTCACTGTACGCAGCCGTATGACCCAGGTCGATTTGACGGTAAAACGTTGAAAATGCCTCATCCTGGTTGATCCACATCGGTCCTGTGGCGAGGGGATTTATCCCCGATGGGGCGCGCAGCGGCCCCAAGAGATTGGGCCTGCTGCGCAGTCCATCGGGGATAAATCCCCTCGCCACAAATTCTTTTTAACCTCAGCGGATTTGTATCAGGCGGCTGCGCTGGTGTTTGCCTGAACGGCGCACGTCGCCGGTTGCTCGGCCAGCGGCACAAAGGTGCGGCGGTCCGAGGACAGCGCATCGATCGAGCCAGTCTCGATGTCGTACACCCAGCCATGCAGATTCAGCAGGCCTTTCTCCTGGGCCAGGCGCACGCTCGGGTGGGTCTGGATGTTCGCCAGTTGCGCGATCACGTTTTCACGCACCATCGAACTCAATTTCGCCGCGTCATTGGCATGCGGCCGCGCTTCGTTGACCACTTTTGCCGATTCGGCATGTTGCAGCCAGCCGCTGACAGCCGGCAAGTGATCCATGCATTTGCATTGGGCAATTGCGGTCATCGCGCCACAGTCCGAATGGCCGCAGATCACGATGTCGGTCACACCGAGTACTGCCACGGCATATTCCACCGTCGCCGACACCCCACCCGGATGCGGGCTATAGGACGGCACGATATTGCCGGCGTTGCGGATCACGAACAGCTCACCGGGTTCTTGCTGGGTCAGCAGTTCCGGCACCACACGACTGTCGGAACAAGTGATGAACAAGGTGCCGGGCTGCTGGGTAGTCGCCAGATGCTTGAACAGTTCGGTGCGTTGCGGGAACGCCTCGTTCTGGAATTTCAGGAAGCCATCAATCAGGTTTTTCATGGTGTTGTCCTCTTAGTTCGAGCAACCGCTGCCGAATTCGCTGAATTGCAGAATGTGTTTGCCGCCGTGGCTGTCCAGGTAAGTCATTTCCACCGGCACCACGCCACAGACGTCGGCAACCGGGGTAATGCTCAGCACTTGCGCAACGTCCAGCTGCATGCCGTAGCGGTAGGCGATGGCCTCATCGGTGGCCTGGGCCTGAGCGGCGAAGCCAGCGAGCAGGGCCAGGCTCAACAGAATTTTTTGCATGGGGCAGCCTCCAGTCTTGGGTGGTGACGAAGTGCATTGGAAGTTTTGGCTGGCCCGCACACGAGGTGCGGGCCGGGGTGAATCAGAACGGACGCAGAGGCAGGAACTTGCCGTCGAGGGTGACCACGGCGCGGGAGCCGCCTTCCGGGTCTTCGACTTTCTTGATGTCCAGTTTGAAGTTGATCGCGCTGATGATGCCGTCGCCGAACTGCTCGTGAACCAGCGCCTTGAGGGTAGTGCCGTAGATCTGGATCATCTCGTGGAAACGGTAGATGGTCGGGTCGGTCGGCACACCGCTGAGGCTGCCACGCAGCGGGATGATTTGCAGGGCGGCGACATCGGCGGCGTCGAGTTCAAGCTTGTCGCCGACCACTTGAGCGGCGTTGGCCGGCAGTGGGTGTTGGCCAAGCAGGGCGGCGGTGACGAAGGCCACGCTGAGGCCGGTGTCGTCGGCGAGAGCCTGCCACGATAAATCTTTGCGTGCCTTGGCATCAAGAATGCGGGTGGTCAGGGCCAGGCTGGTGTCGTTGTAGGCGTGGGACTGTTGCATGGTGTCACTCCTTTCAGGGGTTGGCTTGCTGTGTGGGATTGATTTTCTGCCGATTGATCCATAGCGTCCAAGACCCATATACAATGCTTCGCATAAGTCCTGCCTATAGATGGTGAGCCCCATGCTGTTGCGACATTTGCGTTACCTGCTGGCCGTGGCCGATCACGGCGGCTTCACCCGTGCGGCCGAGGCGCTGCATGTGTCGCAGCCGACCTTGTCGCAACAGATTCGCCAACTGGAGGAAACCCTCGGGGTGAACCTGTTTGATCGCACTTCGCGGACGGTCAAACCGACCGATGCCGGCGAGGCCTATATCGAATGTGCGCGGCGGGTGCTGGTGGAACTGGAGGCGGGCAAACGGGCGTTGCATGACGTGAAGGATCTGTCCCGTGGCACCTTGCGTCTGGCAATGACGCCAACGTTCATGGCGTATCTGGTCGGGCCGCTGGTGCGCGACTATGTTTCGCGGTTTCCGGGTATTCACCTGGAAATCTTCGAGTTGTCGATGGACGACATCGAGGCGGGGTTGGCGGATGACTCGCTGGACATCGCAATCGCCTTCACACCCGTACGCAATCCGGATATCGAGTGCATTCCGGCGTTTGTCGAGACATTGGGGGTGATGGTCGGACGCGAACATCCGTTGTACGACAGCACGTCAGTATTGATGCCGGAAGACCTGGCGCAGCTGGATTTCGCCTTGCTTGCCCCGGACTTCATCACGCGGTTATCGGTGGATGAGTATTTCCGTCAGCACGGGATTACGCCGCAGGTGCGTATTGAGGTGAACTCGGTCAGTACGTTGCTTGAGGTAGTGCGTTGTTCGCCGATTGCGACAATGTTGCCGGAAGCGATCGCGACGCAGGATCGGGCCTTGCGCAGGCTGCGCGTCGACAGTGAAGCGCCGCAGCGTGGGGCGGCGTTGTTGCGACGCAAGAACAACTATCACAGTGCAGCGGCGGTGGCGTTTGTGGATTTGGTGCTGCAAACGAAAACTGCACCAACGACATAGTCCCCCTGTGGGAGCGGGTTGACTGCAAATCTTGTTCACACCACTGGACCCTGTAGGAGTGAGCCTGCTCGCGATCGCGTTGGTTCAGACACATCAGTATTGAATGACCTACCGCTATCGCGAGCAGGCTCACTCCTACAGGGGAGGTGGCGAATGCTGAATATAAAAAAGGGCCTGCTCTTGCTACTGGTGAAGCAGCAGAGAGCAGGCCCTTTTTATTATTGAAGTTGTCAATCAGCAGAACCGATCAATCACCCGAACTTCATTCTTGTTCTGCATCGAGTCCCACGCCTGTTTCAGCGTCTGCAGCACATTACCGATGAAGTCTTTATCAGCCGCGGCTTTCTTGCCGACATAACCGTGGCCGCGACGGTACATCTTCAGGCGGGCCAGCAGGTTCTGATTGCTGCGGTCGAATTCTTCTTCACCCGCATGAGGCGCCAGGCAGTCGATATGCACCTGACCCGACTTGCTGATCCACAGAATATGGCTGTCGTGGCTGTCTTTTTGCGCAGCGAACATACGAGCCAGTTCTTCGATAGTAGGTTGATTGTTCAGATTCATGATGTTGCCCCTTGACCTGTCTTGTGATCTTTCTTAGTTGATTCGCTAATACAGGTAGCCCATCG
>NZ_JBIUWQ010000087.1:0-14641 GCF_044743525.1 Pseudomonas sp. NPDC087598
TGCGCTTTTGGGCTTGCTAAAGACACTCTCAACCTGGGATGAGTTCCTTCCGGTTTTGCTGATGGGCGATAATTCTTCCGTCGACCTGCCGGAAGACCAGCGTCGCCGCGTGCTTTCGACCCTCGAAATGCCGCCCAGCTACAGCAAATTGCTCGACTCCCTGCACCGCGCCCAGGTCTATCGCGAGATGTATGACCAGGCCCGCGAACGCGGCCGTCATCGCGAACCCAATCTGTTCCGCAGCCTCGTCGGCACCAGCCGGGCGATCCAGCATGTGCGTCAGATGATGCAGCAAGTGGCCGACACCGACGCCAGCGTGCTGATCCTCGGCGAGTCCGGTACCGGCAAGGAAGTGGTTGCGCGTAACCTGCATTACCACTCCAAGCGTCGCGATGCGCCTTTCGTGCCGGTCAACTGCGGGGCGATCCCGGCAGAGCTGCTCGAAAGCGAACTGTTTGGCCACGAGAAGGGCGCTTTCACCGGTGCCATCACCAGCCGTGCCGGGCGCTTCGAGCTGGCCAACGGCGGTACGCTGTTCCTCGACGAAATCGGCGACATGCCGCTGCCGATGCAGGTCAAACTGCTGCGCGTCCTGCAGGAACGCACCTTCGAACGCGTGGGCAGTAACAAGACCCAGAGCGTCGATGTGCGCATCATTGCCGCGACTCACAAGAATCTCGAAAGCATGATCGAGATCGGCACCTTCCGCGAAGATCTCTACTATCGCCTCAACGTGTTCCCGATCGAGATGGCGCCGCTGCGCGAGCGCGTCGAAGACATCCCGCTGCTGATGAACGAACTGATCTCGCGCATGGAGCACGAGAAACGCGGTTCGATCCGTTTCAACTCCGCCGCGATCATGTCGCTTTGCCGTCACGGCTGGCCGGGCAACGTCCGTGAGCTGGCCAACCTCGTGGAGCGCATGGCGATCATGCATCCGTACGGGGTGATCGGCGTCGTCGAGTTGCCGAAGAAATTCCGCTACGTCGACGACGAAGACGAGCAAATGGTCGACAGCCTGCGCAGCGATCTCGAAGAGCGCGTGGCCATCAACGGTCACACGCCGGACTTCACCGCTAACGCCATGCTGCCGCCGGAAGGTCTGGACCTGAAAGACTACCTCGGTGGTCTGGAGCAAGGCCTGATTCAGCAGGCGCTGGACGATGCCAATGGCATTGTGGCGCGTGCTGCCGAACGTCTGCGCATTCGACGTACCACGCTGGTCGAGAAGATGCGCAAGTACGGCATGAGCCGGCGCGACGGAGACGAACAGGCGGATGATTGACGCCTGTTTTTCAACTGCTTCATTTATAAGCGGTTTTTTTTAGGCACGGGTATTGCTACATCCCTCGCAACGTTCCGTTTAACTGACGGTCAGCCAAGCGAGAGAGCACAATGCCCCAAGCCTCCCAGATGTCTTCTGCCTCCAGTCCCGAGGGGCAACCGTCCTCCGTAGAGCAGGCAAGCCGACAGGGTCTTGAGCAGGCTTTCGAGCTGTTCAATCAAATGTCCAGCCAGTTGACCGACTCCTACAGCATGCTCGAGGCGCGGGTGACCGAGCTCAAGGGTGAGCTGGCCGTGGTCAGCGCCCAGCGCATGCAGGAACTGGCGGAAAAAGAACGTCTGGCCAACCGTCTGCAAAACCTTCTTGATCTGTTGCCTGGTGGCGTCATCGTGATTGATGGTCACGGCATCGTGCGCGAAGCCAACCCGGCCGCCATCGATTTGCTCGGTCTGCCGCTGGAAGGCGAGCTGTGGCGTAATGTCATTGCACGTTGTTTTGCGCCGCGTGAAGACGACGGCCACGAAATCTCCCTGAAAAACGGTCGACGCCTGTCGATTGCCACGCGCTCGCTGGATGCCGAGCCCGGGCAACTGGTGCTGCTCAACGACCTGACAGAAACCCGTCATCTGCAAGATCAACTGGCGCGCCACGAACGTCTGTCTTCGCTGGGGCGTATGGTCGCCTCGCTGGCGCATCAGATCCGCACGCCGTTGTCTGCCGCGTTGCTCTACGCCAGTCACTTGACCGAGCAGGAACTGCCTGTCGCCACCCAGCAGCGTTTCGCCGGACGCCTCAAGGAACGCCTGCACGAACTGGAGCATCAGGTGCGCGACATGCTGGTGTTCGCTCGTGGTGAATTGCCGCTGACCGATCGCCTCACGCCCAATGCCTTGATGCAGTCGCTGCAAGCAGCCGCGCTGACCCATGTGCAGGACATGCCGATTCGTTGGCAGTGCGACAGCCACGTCGGCGAGTTGCTGTGCAATCGCGACACGCTGGTCGGTGCTCTTTTGAATCTTGTCGAGAACGCGATTCAGGCCAGCGCCGGTGATGTCCGTCTGAAAGTGCATTGCTATACCCGAGATAACACGCTGCGACTGTGCGTCAGCGATACCGGCAGCGGGATCGAACCGACCGTGCTGGCACGCCTTGGCGAGCCATTTTTTACCACCAAAGTCACCGGTACCGGCCTCGGCCTGACCGTGGTCAAGGCTGTGGCAAGGGCACATCAGGGAGAATTGCAGCTGCGTTCGCGGGTCGGACGCGGCACGTGCGCGCAGGTGATCCTGCCGCTGTTTTCCGCTGGACAAGGAGCTGAGTGAACGCCATGGGCATCAAGGTTTTGCTGGTCGAGGATGACCGTTCGTTGCGCGAGGCGCTGGCCGATACGTTGCTGTTGGCCGGCCATGATTATCAAGCCGTCGGCAGTGCTGAAGAGGCGTTGACGGCGGTGGCGCGCGAAGCATTCAGCCTGGTGGTCAGCGACGTCAACATGCCCGGCATGGATGGCCATCAATTGCTCGCGTTGCTGCGTACGCGTCAGCCGCAATTGCCGGTGTTGCTCATGACTGCGCACGGGGCGGTCGAGCGTGCCGTCGATGCGATGCGTCAGGGCGCCGCGGACTATCTGGTCAAACCGTTCGAGCCCAAGGCTTTGCTGGACCTGGTGTCGCGACACGCGCTGGGCAGCCTCGGGGCAGGCGACGTCGAAGGCCCGATCGCGGTCGAACCGGCCAGTGCCCAACTACTGGAACTGGCGGCGCGTGTTGCGCGCAGCGACTCCACGGTACTGATTTCCGGCGAGTCCGGTACTGGCAAGGAAGTGCTGGCGCGCTACATTCACCAGCAGTCCCATCGTGCCAGCCAACCGTTCATTGCGATCAATTGCGCGGCCATTCCCGACAACATGCTCGAAGCGACGTTGTTTGGTCACGAGAAAGGCTCGTTCACTGGCGCCATCGCGGCGCAGGCGGGCAAGTTCGAACAGGCCGATGGCGGCACCATCCTGCTCGATGAAATTTCCGAAATGCCCCTCGGCCTGCAAGCCAAGCTGCTGCGCGTGCTGCAAGAGCGCGAAGTCGAGCGGGTGGGTGCGCGCAAGCCAATCACTTTGGACATTCGCGTGGTCGCCACCACTAACCGCGATCTTGCTGGCGAAGTGGCGGCGGGGCGTTTCCGTGAAGACCTTTTTTACCGTCTGTCGGTTTTCCCCCTGGCCTGGCGTCCACTTCGCGAGCGCACTGCCGATATCTTGCCGCTGGCTGAGCGCTTGCTGGCCAAGCACGTCAATAAAATGAAGCATGCGGCGGCAAAACTTTCGCCGGAGGCGCAGGCGTGCCTGACCGGATATCCATGGCCGGGCAATGTGCGAGAGCTGGATAACGCGATTCAGCGGGCGTTGATTCTGCAGCAGGGCGGTTTGATCCAGCCGCAGGATTTCTGTCTCGCCGGGCCGGTGATGTTCGCCACGTTGCCAGTGGCAGCGCCGGTGCCTGCGGTGATTCGTGAGGTGGAAATCGAGGCGGATTCGGCCGGAGCCCTGGGCGATGACCTGCGCCGCCGGGAGTTTCAGATGATCATCGACACCTTGCGCACCGAGCGTGGCCGGCGCAAGGAAGCGGCGGAAAAGCTTGGCATCAGCCCGCGTACCCTGCGTTACAAGCTGGCGCAAATGCGCGACGCCGGCATGGATGTCGAAGGCTACCTGTTCGCTACCTGAGTCGTGGCGCAAAGACTTGAAAATGCTTTTCTGAAAGGGCTGCCCATGAGCTGGCACCCTTGTTGCTAATACCTGTGTACCCGCCGAGTGAGTGTCAAAAAATTGCGGGCCGCCCAAGAGAGTAGACCATGAGCCAAGGTATTGAATTTAATCGGTTGATGACAGACATGAAGGCCATGAAGCTGGATGCCATGTCTGCGCCGAAATCGACGACCGCTGTCCCTGAACTGGCGGGCAGCAGCTTTTCCGACATGCTCGGTCAGGCGATCAACAAAGTCAGCGATACCCAGCAGGCGTCGACTCAACTGGCCAACGCATTTGAAGTGGGCAAGAGCGGCGTCGACCTGACGGACGTGATGATCGCTTCGCAAAAAGCCAGCGTGTCATTCCAGGCTCTGACCCAGGTACGCAACAAGCTGGTTCAGGCTTATCAAGACATCATGCAGATGCCGGTTTAAGGACGAGATTGAGTCATGGCAGAAGCAGTCGCCGATAACGTTCCGGCCAAGGCCACCCCGATAGACGGCAAACCGCCGCTGTTCGGCCTGTCCTTCCTGGAAAACCTCTCCGAGATGACCATGCTGCGTCAGGTGGGCCTGTTGGTCGGCCTGGCTGCGAGCGTGGCGATTGGCTTTGCCGTGGTGCTGTGGTCGCAGCAACCGGATTACCGTCCGTTGTACGGCAGTCTTGCTGGCTTGGACGCCAAACAGGTCATGGACACCCTGGCCTCCGCCGATATTCCTTACACCGTTGAACCGAATTCTGGCGCCTTGCTGGTCAAGGCAGATGATCTGTCCCGTGCGCGGATGAAACTCGCTGCTGCTGGTGTCACTCCCAGCGACGGCAACATCGGTTTCGAAATCCTCGACAAGGAACAGGGTCTGGGTACCAGCCAGTTCATGGAAGCGACCAATTACCGTCGCGGCCTCGAAGGTGAACTGGCGCGGACCATTTCCAGCCTGAACAACGTCAAGGGTGCCCGTGTACACCTGGCGATTCCGAAGAGCTCGGTGTTCGTGCGTGATGAACGCAAGCCAAGCGCTTCGGTGCTGGTCGAGCTGTACTCCGGTCGTTCGCTGGAGCCGGGTCAGGTTGTTGCGATCATCAATCTGGTGGCGACTTCCGTTCCCGAGCTGAGCAAATCGCAGATCACCGTCGTCGACCAGAAGGGCAACCTGCTTTCTGATCAGGCGGAAAACTCCGAAATGACCATGGCCGGCAAGCAGTTCGATTACAGCCGTCGCATGGAAAGCATGCTCACTCAGCGTGTGCACAACATCCTGCAACCGGTGTTGGGAAACGATCGCTACAAGGCTGAAGTCTCGGCCGATATCGATTTCAATGCTGTCGAGTCCACCGCCGAGCAGTTCAATCCGGATCAACCGGCGCTGCGCAGCGAACAGTCGGTCAACGAACAACGCACTGCCAGCAATGGCCCGCAAGGTGTGCCGGGTGCCCTGAGCAACCAGCCACCGTCGCCGGCCTCGGCGCCGCAAACCACCGGTGGCGCTGCTGCGCCTGCCGCCATGGTGCAGCCGGGTCAGCCATTGGTTGATGCCAACGGTCAGCAGATCATGGACCCGGCCACTGGCCAGCCGATGCTCGCTCCGTACCCGGCAGACAAGCGTCAACAATCCACCAAGAACTTCGAACTCGATCGTTCCATCAGCCACACCAAACAGCAGCAGGGTCGCCTGAATCGCCTGTCGGTGTCGGTGGTGGTCGACGATCAGGTCAAGGTCAACGCGGCCAACGGGGAAATCACCCGTGCGCCATGGAGCGCCGACGAATTGTCGCGCTTCACTCGTCTGGTACAGGACGCGGTCGGTTTCGATGCCAGCCGTGGCGACAGTGTCAGCGTGATCAACATGCCGTTCTCCGCCGAGCGCGGCGAAGTGATTGCCGATATTCCGTTCTACTCCCAGCCATGGTTCTGGGACATCGTCAAACAAGTGCTGGGTGTGTTGTTCATCCTGGTGCTGGTGTTTGGTGTGCTGCGTCCGGTGTTGAACAACATCACCGGCGGTGGCAAAGGCAAGGAGCTGGCCGGTCTTGGCAGCGACGTGGAACTCGGTGGCATGGGCGGCCTGGACGGCGAACTTTCCAACGACCGCGTAAGCCTCGGTGGTCCGCAGAGCATTCTGTTGCCGAGCCCGAGCGAGGGTTATGACGCGCAACTGAATGCAATCAAGAGTCTGGTGGCCGAGGATCCGGGTCGCGTGGCTCAGGTCGTGAAAGAGTGGATTAACGCAGATGAGTGATAACCGAGCCGCTACCGTCAAACTGAACAAGGTCGACAAAGCCGCGATTCTGCTGCTGTCCCTGGGTTCGACCGATGCCGCACAAGTGCTGCGCCACATGGGCCCGAAAGAGGTTCAGCGCGTCGGCGTGGCCATGGCGCAGATGGGCAACGTCCATCGCGAGCAGGTCGAGCAGGTCATGAGCGAGTTCGTCGACATCGTCGGCGACCAGACCAGCCTGGGCGTCGGTTCCGATGACTACGTACGCAAAATGCTCACCCAGGCTCTGGGTGAAGACAAGGCCAACGGCCTGATCGACCGCATCCTGCTCGGTGGCAACACCAGCGGCCTCGACAGCCTGAAATGGATGGAGCCGCGCGCCGTTGCCGATGTGATCCGTTATGAACACCCACAGATCCAGGCCATCGTGGTTGCGTACCTCGACCCGGATCAGGCTGGTGAAGTGCTGGGCAACTTCGACCACAAGGTGCGTCTGGACATCATCCTGCGCGTCTCGTCGTTGAACACCGTGCAGCCTGCAGCGCTGAAAGAATTGAACCAGATCCTCGAGAAGCAGTTCTCCGGCAACTCGAATGCCTCGCGCACCACACTGGGTGGCATCAAGCGTGCGGCGGACATCATGAACTTCCTCGACAGCTCGATCGAAGGCCAGCTCATGGACTCGATCCGCGAAGTCGACGAAGACCTGTCCGGTCAGATCGAAGACCTCATGTTCGTGTTCAACAACCTCGCCGATGTCGACGATCGTGGCATTCAGGCGCTGTTGCGCGAAGTGTCTTCCGACGTGCTGGTGCTGGCCCTCAAGGGGTCGGACGAAGGCGTCAAAGAAAAGATCTTCAAGAACATGTCCAAACGTGCGGCCGAACTGTTGCGCGACGACCTCGAGGCCAAAGGCCCGGTGCGCGTCAGCGACGTCGAAACCGCGCAGAAGGAAATCCTCACCATCGCCCGCCGTATGGCCGAAGCCGGAGAAATCGTTCTCGGTGGCAAGGGCGGCGAGGAAATGATCTAAGCCCATGGATAAGCACGATGACGATGTGACGGATCTGATCCGTGCCCGCGATGTCCGTGGCTTCGAGTCCTGGGCATTGCCCAGCTTCGATCCGCCGAAACCGGAACCCGAGCCGGAGCCTGAGCCTGAACCGCCGGAAATGGAGGAAGTGCCGCTGGAAGAAGTCCAGCCACTGACTCTGGAGGAACTCGAAAGCATCCGTCAGGAGGCTTACAACGAGGGCTTCGGCATTGGCGAAAAAGAAGGCTTTCACAGCGCCACGCTGAAAGTGCGCCAAGAGGCCGAAGTCGCTTTGGCGGCGAAACTGGCCAGCCTCGAGCAACTGATGAGCAATCTGTTCGAGCCTATTGCCGAACAAGACACCCAGATCGAAAAGTCGCTGGTCGATCTCGTGCAGCACATCACCAAACAGGTGATCAAGCGCGAGCTGGCCATTGATTCGTCGCAGATCGAACACGTCATGCGCGATGCCCTCAAGCTGTTGCCGCTGGGCGTGGAAAACGTGCGTCTGTACGTCAATCCGCAGGACTTCGAACAGGCCAAAGCCTTGCGCGAGCGTCACGAAGAGTCCTGGCGCATTGTCGAAGACGAAGCGTTGATGCCGGGTGGTTGCCGGGTCGAGACGGCGCACAGCCGCATCGACGCAAGCATCGAAACCCGTGTCACTCAGGTCATGGACAAGCTGTTCGATCAATTGCACGAACAGGCTTTGCACCCGGCTGCCCCGGACTTGAGCCTGGATCTTCCTGAAGACGTCAAACCGGCGGTCGAGCCTGAAGAGCCGCTTGCGGACACCCCCGATGCGCCTTGAACGCACCAGTTTCGCCAAGCGCCTCAGCACTTATGCCGAAGCCACTGAAATTGCCGGCGCGCCGATTCTCGAAGGTCGCCTGCTGCGCATGGTCGGTCTCACGCTGGAGGCCGAAGGCTTGCGCGCGGCCATGGGCACACGCTGCCTGGTGATCAACGACGACAGCTATCACCCTTCGCAGGTGGAAGCGGAAGTCATGGGTTTCTCTGGCAGCAAAGTCTTTCTGATGCCGGTCGGCAGCGTCGCCGGTATCGCTCCCGGCGCACGCGTGGTGCCGCTGGCCGAAACCGGACGCCTGCCGATGGGCATGAGCATGCTCGGGCGTGTGCTTGATGGCGCCGGTCGTGCTCTGGACGGCAAGGGCGGCATGAAAGCCGAAGACTGGGTGCCGATGGATGGCCCGACGATCAACCCGCTCAACCGCGACCCGATCAGCGTACCGTTGGACGTCGGCATCCGTTGCATCAACGGTTTGTTGACGGTAGGTCGTGGTCAGCGTCTGGGTCTGTTCGCCGGTACCGGTGTGGGTAAATCGGTATTGCTGGGCATGATGACCCGCTTCACTGAGGCTGACATTATCGTCGTCGGCCTGATCGGTGAGCGTGGTCGCGAAGTTAAGGAATTCATCGAGCACATTCTCGGTGAAGAAGGCCTCAAGCGTTCGGTGGTGGTGGCCTCGCCGGCGGACGATGCGCCGCTGATGCGTTTGCGCGCGGCGATGTATTGCACGCGGATTGCCGAGTATTTCCGCGACAAGGGCAAAAACGTACTGTTGCTGATGGACTCGCTGACCCGCTTCGCCCAGGCACAGCGGGAAATCGCTTTGGCCATCGGCGAGCCGCCAGCGACCAAGGGGTATCCGCCGTCGGTGTTCGCCAAACTGCCGAAACTGGTGGAGCGTGCCGGTAATGCCGAGAAGGGCGGGGGTTCGATCACCGCGTTCTACACCGTGCTGTCCGAGGGCGATGATCAGCAGGACCCGATTGCCGACTCGGCGCGGGGCGTGCTCGACGGCCACATCGTGCTGTCGCGGCGTCTGGCCGAGGAAGGACATTATCCAGCCATCGATATCGAAGCGTCGATCAGCCGGGTGATGCCGGCGGTGGTCTCGGCGGAACACATGCAGCGCGCTCAGTATTTCAAACAGCTGTGGTCGCGTTATCAGCAGAGCCGCGACCTGATCAGCGTCGGCGCGTACGTCGCCGGTGGCGACCGTGAGACCGACCTGGCGATTTCCCTGCAACCGCAATTGGTCAGGTATCAGCGTCAGGGCCTCAACGACAAAATCAACATGGGCGAAAGTCAGTCCTATCTCGCGACCTTGTTCGCTCCGGCGACAGGCGGGTAACCGGCCATGGCCGTCAGCCGAGCTGCACGTCTCGCTCCGGTGGTGGACATGGCCGAACAGGCCGAGAAAACCGCCGTGCAGCGCCTGGGCTATTTTCAGGGGCAGGTGAAGGTCGCCGAAAGCAAACTCGCCGACCTGCACGCCTTCCGTCTGGACTACTCGGAGCAATGGATCGTGCGCGGTAGCACTGGCGTCAGTGGGCAGTGGCTGCTCGGTTTCCAGGGCTTTCTGGCGCAACTCGACACGGCGGTTGATCAACAGCGGCAAAGTCTGGTCTGGCACCAGAACAATCTCGACAAGGCGCGGGACGAGTGGCAACAGGCGTTTGCCAAGGTCGAGGGCCTGCGCAAACTGGTGCAGCGCTATCGCGAAGAGGCGCAACGCCTTGAAGACAAGCGCGAGCAGAAACTGCTGGACGAGTTGTCCCAGCGCTTGCCGCGCAACCAGCCTTTCTAAAAGAGGATCAAAATATCGCAGCGTGCCGCAGCTCCTACAGGGATCGTGCGGCACGCTGCGATCTTTTGATCTTGCCCTGCGCCTTGCCCCAACCCTGTCCAAGTGCTAAACCTTGTACACGTTCGTCAATGACAAGGAAGCCAGTCAATGTCAGTCGTTACAGAGTTATCCCGGGATGGTCAAAAACTGAAGATTTTCGTCAAGGGCCGATTCGATTTCGCCAAGCATCAGGAATTTCGAGAGTCCTACGAGAAGGTGCAGCCGAAACCCGACTCCTTTGAAGTGGATTTGAAAGACGCCACGTACCTCGACAGTTCGGCGCTCGGGATGTTGTTGCTGCTGCGCGATCATGCCGGCGGTGAAAATGCCGAAATCACGCTAACCCACGCCAATGCCGATGTTCGCAAGATTCTTGCGATTTCAAATTTCGAACAAATCTTCGACGTGGCATAAGCGCAATGCAGGCTGATTCCGAGCCGCTGACCATCCTGATCGCCGAAGACAGTGCCGCCGACCGGTTGCTGTTGTCGACCATCGTCCGCCGTCAGGGTCATGAAGTGCTAACGGCGGCGAATGGTGCCGATGCCGTCGAGATCTTCCGCCGGCAACAACCCCAGCTTGTTCTGATGGACGCGATGATGCCGGTGATGGACGGTTTCGAGGCGGCCCGACAGATCAAGGCGCTGGCCGGGGAAACCCTGGTGCCGATCATCTTCCTGACTTCGCTGACCGAAAGTGAGGCGTTGGCCCGTTGTCTTGAGGCTGGCGGTGACGACTTTCTGGCGAAGCCTTACAACCAGGTGATTCTTGCCGCCAAAATCAAGGCGATGGATCGCTTGCGCCGCTTGCAGGCCACGGTGTTGCAGCAGCGCGATCTGATCGCCAGACATCACGATTACCTGCTCAATGAGCAACGCGTGGCCAAAGCTGTGTTCGACAAGGTCGCTCACTCCGGTTGTTTGAGCGCGCCGAACATTCGTTATCTGCAATCACCCTATGCGCTGTTCAACGGCGACCTGCTGCTGGCGGCGTACACGCCGGCGGGCGACATGCATGTACTGCTGGGTGATTTCACCGGGCACGGCTTGCCGGCCGCCGTCGGTGCAATGCCGTTGGCCGAAGTGTTTTATGGCATGACGGCCAAGGGCTACGGCCTGGCGGAAACCCTGCGCGAGATGAACGCCAAGCTCAAGCGTATCCTGCCGGTGGATATGTTCTGTTGTGCGACGCTGCTGTGCCTGAGTTCACAAAGGCGTTCGGTCGAGGTCTGGAACGGCGGCATGCCGGACGGCTATCTGCACCGGATTGCCACTGGCGAGCGCGAGCCTCTGGCTGCGCGGCATTTGCCGTTGGGGGTGTTGAGCCCGCAGGCGTTCGATGACTGCACGCAAGTGCATCCGATGGCCGTCGGTGATCGGGTCTTCCTGTTGTCAGACGGGGTGATCGACACGAGTAACGCCAGTGATCAGTTGTTCGGCGTCGAGCGTTTGCAGCGAGTATTCGCCAGCAATCGCGAACCTGATCACCTGTTCGACGAGATCGAGCAGGCGCTGCGCGATTTTCGCGGTGAGGCTCGCGACGATGTGAGCATGGTCGAGGTCAGCCTGCTTGAGCCGGAGCAGGTGCACCCTTCGGTGCCGGTGTACTCCGACAGCGGTCAGTCGTGCCCGCTGGATTGGTCGGCGAGTTTCGAATTCCGTGGCGCCACGTTAAAGCGTTTCAACCCGTTGCCGTATCTGTTGCAGTTGCTTCAGGAAGTGCATGGACTGCGGGCGCAAAACGGGGCGCTGTACAGCGTGCTCGCCGAGTTGTATTCCAATGCGCTGGAGCACGGGGTGTTGGGGCTGGACTCCAGCCTCAAGCGCGATGCCGAAGGATTCGCCCGCTACTATGAGCAGCGCAACGTGCGTCTGGAGGCTTTGCAGGACGGCTTTGTGCGGGTGCATTTGCAAGTGAAGCCGCAAGGCGAGGGTGGGTGTCTGGTTATCCGTGTCGACGACAGCGGTAAGGGTTTCGATGTCGCCAGGGTCATGGAGCGGCCGCTGGACGGTGTCCGTTTGTCGGGGCGCGGTGTCAGCCTGGTCCGGCAATTGGGGCACAACGCCGGTTGGTCGGACCAAGGTCGTAGTGCCCACGTGGAGTTTTTCTGGGAGGTTGAGGCATAATCGGCGTAATTCTTGATCAAGGAGTGAGCAAGTGACTGACACACATATTGATCGCGAGGCGCTGAGCGTACTGCGCGAAGTTATGGAGGATGGTTATCCCGAATTGCTGGATACCTTTCTGACTGATTCGGAAAACCGCCTGCGCGAATTGCAAATGACCGCCGATGCGGAAGTCTTGTCGAATGTTGCCCATAGCCTCAAGGGCAGCGCCGGCAACATGGGGGCGACTCGTCTGGCCGAGCTTTGTCAGAAGCTTGAGTCGGACGCCAAAGACAAAGGCCCTGCACAAATCGCCAAACTGGTCGCCGAGATCGGTAGCGAATTCGCTCAGGTGCGGCCTGATTATGAGCATGAGCGCCAGCACGCGCTAACCCAATAAAACTATCCGTCCGGCGCTTTTTCAAGGCGTCGGACAAAACTGGCCCGGCACTTGCAGTTATCTCCCGCAACTGTACCTACGATCCCAGTGCAGCGGAGACCGTTTCATGCCTGCGACCCCCAACATTCTTCTTCAGAACGCCGCTCAGGCCAAGGCTCAAGCCGCTTCTGCCAAAACGTCGGCAATGGCCGCAGACGCCGGGGACAAGGCCTCAAGCTTCGCTCAGGTTTTCGCCGATCAGGGCTCGAACAAGCCTGCCGTCACGGTTGACGCCCCGCTTAGGTCGGCGCGCGACAAGGTCGCTGACACCAGCGGCAAGAAGGACATCAGCAAGGATCAATCTGCCCCTGAGAAGCCGGCGGTTGCCGATAGCGGCAATGCCTTGCCTGCCGACAAACCTGCAGCGGCCGACGACAAGACTGCCAGCAGCGACGATGCCGCTGATACCACACAGACCCCGGTGACGGATGCCACTCCGGTCGACCCGACGCTGGACCCTGCATTGGTTGCCGTCGTCCAACCGGTAGTGACGCCACCCGTCGTGCCGGCCCCGGTGGTCGAAGCGGCCACCCCGGCGAAAACCGAAACCCCGGCGGTGGCCGTATTGCCAAGTGTGGTCAAAGATCCGGCGGCGAGCACCGACAGCGATTTCGACCCTTCGACCGATCCTCTCGATGCTTTGCCGGCCGTGCGCATGGCGATGGAGCAGGGTGGCCACATCTCTGCCGCCAGCCAGGCACAACCGAAAGCGGCGCCTGCGCAAACGCAGGCTGACGGCGAATTGACTTCGGCGCAGAACTTTGCCGCCGGCATGGCCAGCATGCTCGACGTGCAGGCCGACAAGGACAGCACCAGTCAGGGCGGCGAGAAGGCTTTCAGCGGGTTGATCGATGACGGCCTGAAAGACCTGAAAACCGCCACCAGCGACACCCGCGTCGATGACTTTGCCAACCGCTTGGCGGCACTGACTCAGGCTGCCACGCCGAAGACCGCGAACGCTGTTCCGGTGAATCAGCCGATCGCCATGCATCAAAGCGGCTGGACCGAAGAAGTGGTCAACCGCGTCATGTATCTGTCGAGTGCCAATCTGAAGGCGGCGGACATTCAGTTGCAGCCAGCCGAGCTGGGGCGTCTGGATATCCGCGTGAACATGGTCCCCGACCAGCAGACTCAAGTGACGTTCATGAGTGCGCACCCGAGTGTGCGTGAAGCGCTCGACGGGCAGATGCATCGTCTGCGTGACATGTTCAACCAGCAGGGCATGGGTCAGGTCGACGTCAATGTCTCTGACCAGAGCCGTGGCTGGCAGGGCCAGCAAAGTCAGGAACAGGCACAGCAGGGCCAGAGTGGGCGCACCAGCGCTGCCGGTGGTCGTCTGGATTCGGTAGACGAGGATTTGACCACGGCTGCCGTGGCTGAAGCCGCTGCCCAGACCACCAGTGTCATCGGCACAAGCGCCGTCGACTATTACGCCTGACACACCGCTGGACCTTGTGGGAGCTGGCTTGCCAGCGATGGCGGCGGCACATTCGAAATCAATGTGTCAGACAAATCGCTATCGCTGGCAAGCCAGCTCCCACAAGGTTTTGCATCAGTCGACAGATCCCTCTCGTCAATCCCTCTGACACTTCTGGCATAACACTTGCTCTTGCCTTGCCGTGCGACTGTGAAAACCCGATTAGTGACGGATTATTGGCATGGCGAAGAGCGAAGCAGCAGCTGTAAAAGACCCCGCAACCAAAGGCAAACTCAAGCTGATCATTGTGATCGTGCTGGCGTTGCTGCTGGCCATTGGCGCGTCCGTGGGGGCGACCTGGTTCTTCATGCACAGCGCCCAAAGCAAGCCTGCCGAAGCCGCCGAGGCTGCCCCGCTGGGCAAGCAGCCAGCGATTTTCGAGCCGATGGCGCCGGCGTTTGTCGCCAACTACAACCAGAACGGCCGTCAGCGCTACATGCAGGTGAGCATCACCATGCTGGCGCGTAACCAGGCCGATCTGGAAGCGCTGAAAGTGCACATGCCGGTAATCCGCAACAACCTGGTGATGCTCTTCTCCGGTCAGGATTTCGCCACCCTGGCGACCCCGGTCGGGCAAGAGATGTTGCGCCAGAAGGCGACAGCGAGCGTGCAGGAAGTGGCGCAGAAAGAGCTGGGCAAAGTGGTGATCGAACAGTGGCTTGTCACTAATTTCGGACTGCAGTAGGAAC
>NZ_JBIUWQ010000088.1:0-13949 GCF_044743525.1 Pseudomonas sp. NPDC087598
GAACGCGGCGCTAAACGCGTAGCAAGCCTGGAAAAGGTGTAAACGATGTCCCCGGTCTAATGTGTAAAGGATGTACCGGTCTCTACAGTGAGGGGGCTGGATTTCACTGACACAACAAAAAGCCCCTGAATCGTGAGACTCAGGGGCTTTTGTTCAAACGCCGGTCAGATCAGGCCGCTTCAATCTTGCGATTCTGCTCGACCTTACCCAGATACGCGGCCAGTTTCTCCTGCTCGGCCGGGGTGGTGAACAGCCCCAGTTTGCTGCGACGCCAGAGAATGTCGTGCGCGGTGGTCGCCCATTCTTCGCTGCACAGGTAATCGACTTCACGGGTATAGAGCCCGCCGCCGAGGTGTTCGCCCATGTCCGCAAGGGTTTGAACACCTTCGAGCATGCGCCAGGTGCGGCTGCCGTAGGTGGTGGACCAGCGGCGGGCAATCTCGGTTGGTACGAAGTCGAACTTGTCGCGGATCAGCGCGCTCAAGGCCTGTGGCGTGTTCATGTCCTCACCGCCGGGCAGGGTGGCGGTGGCTGTCCAGCTCGGGCGCATCTGGGTGAAGTACGGCAGCAGTTGCGCCATCGCCGATTCGGCCAGTTTGCGGTAGGTGGTCAGCTTGCCGCCGAACACCGACAGCAGCGGCGCTTCTTCAGTGCTGCCCGACAGCGCCAGGGTGTAGTCGCGGGTGACGGCCGAAGGGTTGTCGGATTCGTCGTTGCACAGCGGACGTACGCCCGAGTAGCTGTGCTGGATATCGTCGCGGCTGATCTGCTTTTTGAAGTGGGCGTTGACCACTTTCAGCAGGTAATCGGTTTCGCCTTCAGTGATTGCCACTTTCGCCGGATCGCCGGTGTACTCACGGTCGGTGGTGCCGATCAGGGTGAAGTGGTTCAGGTACGGAATGGTGAAAACGATACGCTGATCTTCGTTTTGCAGGATGTGCGCATGCTCGCCTTCATACAGCTTCGGCACGATGATGTGGCTGCCCTGAATCAGGCGGATGCCGTACGGCGATTCCATCTTCAGGTCGTCACGGATGAACTTGGCTACCCATGGGCCGGCCGCGTTCACCAGCGCTTTGGCGGTGATCGAAAACAGGCTGCCGTCGGCGCGTTCCAGGTTCAGGTGCCACAAGCCTTTGGCGCGACGGGCGCTGACGCAACGGGTCTGGGTGTGGATATGGGCGCCTTTTTCACGGGCGGCCATGGCGTTGAGTACGACCAGACGGGCGTCATCGACCCAGCAATCGGAGTATTCGAAGCCTTTCTTGATTTCGCTTTTCAACGCGCTGTCGGCGCCGAACTTCAGGCTTTTCGAACCTGGCAGTTTTTCGCGCTTGCCGAGGTTGTCATACAGGAACAGACCGGCACGAATCATCCACGCCGGACGCAGGTGCGGACGGTGCGGCAACACAAAACGCATCGGCTTGACGATGTGCGGTGCCTTGGCCAGCAGCACTTCGCGCTCGGCCAGCGCTTCACGCACCAGACGGAATTCGTAATGTTCGAGGTAGCGCAGGCCACCGTGAATCAGCTTGCTGCTGGCCGACGACGTATGGCTGGCCAGGTCATCCTTTTCGCAAAGGAACACCGAAAGCCCGCGACCGGCGGCATCCGCTGCGATCCCCACACCATTGATCCCGCCGCCGATGACGGCGAGGTCGTAGATCTCGGAGATAGGGGGCGTACGCAAGGTAGATGTGGACATCGGCTGGCCTCGGGCTCTTTTGATTTTCTGTATTGGAAATCGAACATGAATGTTCATTTGCGAAAATGGTAGCCCATAAAGACGCGCACAGCCAGTCGCGTTCGATTGAAAATACTCATCGAAGATCAAGGAAAGGAAAATTTTCGAACATTACTGAGGCGGGAAGCTCTTTGTGGTGAGGGGATTTATCCCCGATGGACTGCGCCGCAGTCCCAAGACCATCAAATGAAATTCGACTTTGAAATGCTGAAGGGGGCCGCTTCGCAGCCCATCGGGGATAAATCCCCTCGCCACAGGGGAATGTTGAACGGGGTTAAACCACTTCCAGGCGAATCTTGTGCTGCGTCAGCAACTGCGCCAGCGCCGGCACTGGCGGCTGATCGGTCACCAGACAATCGATCAGGCTGATCGGTCCCAGCCGGATCATCGCATTACGCCCGAACTTGCTCGAGTCCGCCGCCAGAATCACTTGACGCGCATTGGCAATGATCGCTTGCGAAACCCGGACTTCCTGATAATCGAAGTCGAGCAGGCTGCCGTCTTCATCAATCCCGCTAATCCCGACCAGCGCGAAATCAACCTTGAACTGATTGATGAAATCTACGCTCGCCTGGCCAACAACACCGCCATCGCGGCGCACATTGCCGCCGGTCAATAGCACATCGAAATCATCCTTGGCGCTGAGCATCGAGGCGACGTGCAGGTTGTTGGTGATGATCTTCAGGTGATTGTGATTGAGCAGGGCGCGGGCAATCGATTCGGTGGTGGTACCGATGTTGATGAACAGCGAGGCGTGATCGGGGATCTGTGCGGCGATGGCTTCACCGATGCGTTGTTTTTCGTCGCGCATCTGATCGGCGCGCATCGCATACGCGGTGTTTTCGACACTGGAGTCATAGGCGGCGCCGCCATGGTAGCGACGTAGCAGATTGGCTTCCGCGAGCTGATTGATATCGCGGCGGATGGTTTGCGGGGTAACAACGAACAGCGTGGCCATTTCCTCGATGCTCACATAGCCGCGTTCGCGGACCAGCTCGAGGATTTGCTGCTGACGGGGAGGCAGATTCATGGGGCTTCCTTTGGGCTGCCGTGCAAAATTTGCCCATGATGCCGCAGGAATCCGCTCCCGACCAGTTAGTTACCTATCAGTCTCTGAAGGTTGGCTTATTCAGCGTCTTCACGCGCCCAGTCACGGGTACGGCTGACGGCTTTTTTCCAGCCTTTGTAGAGTTTCTCTTTCTCGACTTCGTCCAGGCTCGGTTCGAACTCGCGCTCGATCACTGCCTTGCCGCGCAGTTCTTCCAGGCTGCCCCAGAAACCGCACGCCAGACCGGCCAGATACGCGGCGCCGAGTGCTGTGGTTTCGCGCATTTGCGGGCGCTCGACCTGAGTGCCGAGGATGTCGGCCTGGAACTGCATGAGGAAGTTGTTCGCTACTGCGCCGCCGTCCACGCGCAGGGCCTTGAGGCGTTCGCCCGAATCCTGTTGCATGGCGTCGAGGACGTCACGGGTCTGGTAGGCGATCGATTCCAGCGCAGCACGGATGATGTGATCCACACGGACGCCGCGCGTCAGGCCGAACAGCGCGCCACGGGCATACGGGTCCCAGTACGGAGCGCCCAGACCGGTGAATGCCGGCACCAGATAGACGCCGTTGCTGTCCTTCACTTTATTGGCGAAGTATTCGGTGTCGTGGGCGTCGTTGATGATTTTCAGTTCATCACGCAGCCACTGCACGGTCGAACCGCCGTTGAACACGGCGCCTTCCAGTGCGTAAGCGACTTCGCCACGCGGGCCGCAAGCGATGGTGGTGAGCATGCCGTGTTTGGATTTCACGGCTTTGTCGCCAGTGTTCATCAGCAGGAAGCAACCGGTGCCGTAAGTGTTTTTCGCCTGACCCGGCTCGACGCACATCTGGCCGAACAGTGCGGCTTGCTGGTCACCGGCGATCCCGCCGATGGCGATGCCGCTCTTGGTGCGACCGTAGATTTCCGAAGAAGCCTTCACTTCCGGCAGCATCTCGCGCGGGATGTCGAGGATCTCCAGCATCTTCGCGTCCCACTCCAGCGAGTGGATGTTGAACAGCATGGTGCGCGAGGCGTTGGTGTAGTCGGTGACGTGGACTTTGCCGCCGGTGAATTTCCAGATCAGCCAGCTATCGACGGTGCCGAACAGCAGTTCGCCGTTGCGCGCACGTTCGCGGCTGCCTTCGACGTTGTCGAGGATCCACTTCAGTTTGGTACCGGAGAAGTACGGGTCGGTGACCAGGCCCGTGGTGTCACGGATGTAGTCTTCGTGGCCGTCACGCTTGAGCTGCTGGCAGATTTCGGTGCTGCGGCGGCACTGCCAGACGATCGCGTTGTAGACCGGGCGGCCGGTGGTCTTGTCCCAGACCACAGTGGTTTCACGCTGGTTGGTGATGCCGATGGCGGCCACCTGGTCGTGATGCAGGCCGGCCTGGGCCAGCGCTTCAACCATCACCGCGCTTTGGGTGGCGAAGATTTCCATCGGGTCATGTTCAACCCAACCGGCTTGCGGGTAGTGCTGGGCGAATTCGCGCTGGGCGGTGCAGACCACGTTCGCATCACGGTCGAAAATGATCGCGCGGGAGCTGGTCGTACCCTGATCGAGGGCAATGATGTAGTTCTTATTCTGAATGTCGGTCATGTCGATTGCCTTGGACGAAATAAGGGAGAGTGGGCCGGGGCGCAGGCTCTATTTGGCAGGAGCCTGCGCCGACTGTTTCAAGAAGTTCTTGGTTTGCCGTCAATGGCCGGTTCTGCATCCTTTGTAGCAGGTGTGGCGCCGGTCAGGTGACGGGCGATGAGCCCGCGATACCCGGCAGCGCCGAGGCAGGCACCGACAATCGGTGCAAAAATCGGAATCAGGAAGTACGGAATATCGCGACCGCCAGTGAAGGAAATTTCACCCCAGCCCGCGAAGAAAGTCATCAGTTTCGGACCGAAGTCACGCGCCGGGTTCATCGCAAAACCGGTCAGCGGGCCCATCGAACTGCCGATCACCGCGATCAGCAAACCGATCAGCAGCGGTGCCATCGGGCCTTTCGGCAAGCCGTTGTTATCGTCGGTCAGGGCCATGATCACGCCCATCAGGATGGCGGTGATGATCATCTCGACCAGAAACGCCTGGGCGGTGGACAGCACCGGGTTCGGGAAGGTGGAGAACACCGACGCCAACTCCAGGCTTGCAGCCGAGCCGCGAACCATTTGGTGAGTTTGTTCGAAATCGAAGAACAGGTTGCTGTACAGCGTGTAAACCAACAGCGCGCCGCAGAAGGCGCCGGCAATCTGCGACAGGATGTAGAACGGCAGTTTGCGTTTTTCGAAGTCGGCGAAGATGGTCAGCGCGATGCTCACGGCCGGGTTCAGATGCGCGCCGGAAACGCCGGCGGTGAGGTAGATGGCCATGCTCACGCCGACGCCCCAGATGATGCTGATTTCCCACAGGCCAAAGCTGGCGCCCGCGACTTTGAGCGCGGCGACACAACCGGTGCCGAAAAAGATCAGTAGAGCAGTACCCAGAAACTCGGCCAGGCATTGGCCCGATAGCGTTGGTTGCTGTAAAGCAGTTGTCATTGAAAACCTCGGTTTTTGTTGTTGTCTGGCGCTTTGCCGACAGGGCAAGGCGCGATTTTCACCAGGTAGAAATCCCCATTCCGTTCCCGGTTTACTGCTCGGTGCTGCAATGTTGATAATTCTTACATTATTCAGATTCGAAAAAATATAGACAAGAAACAAACCTGTCAAAGGTCGAAAGTGAACCGTCAGTCACAATAAAACTATTAGTGCCATGAATGATCCTCGGCGAACGGCCTTCAACGAGCCGTTGGGAAGTCTGCAAGCCACGGGAAACGCGGCGTTGGACTAGAGCCTTTTGTGATCTGATCGCCTAGAATCCGGCGCAGGATTTTTCTGTCACTGCCAAGCCTGGAGCTGCCATGACCCCTGCGTTGGACTTGTTGAAAAAAGTTCGTGCCGAACATCGCGTGCACAGTTACGAACATGACCCGAAGGCCGCGTCCTATGGGCTGGAGGCCGCGGAAAAACTGGCGCTCGAGCCGGCGCAGGTGTTCAAGACGCTGCTGGCAGCCAGTGAGAAAGGCGAGTTGTTGGTGGCGGTGGTGCCGGTCGTCGGAAGTCTCGACCTCAAAGGTCTGGCTCACGCGGCAGGGGTGAAAAAAGTCGAGATGGCGGATCCGGCGGCGGCCCAGCGCTCCACCGGTTATCTGTTGGGCGGCATCAGCCCTTTGGGGCAGAAGAAACGCCTGCGTACCTTCATCGATAATTCGGCTCAGGCTTTTGCGACTATTTATGTCAGCGCCGGTCGGCGTGGTCTGGAAGTCGAATTGGCACCTGCCGTGCTGGCTGAACATACCCAGGCCAAATTCGCCGACATCGGTCGCTCGTGAGAAAAACCTGCGCTGTATGAAGAAAATTGGCCGGTTCTGTCACTGGCGCTGAGCCGAACAGCACTGCATGCTCCGCCGACTGACTCAGGGAGTAGGTTATGCAGCTTGATTTTCATCAGGTCGACGCATTCAGTGATCGGCCATTCAGCGGCAATCCGGCGATGGTCTATCGGCTCGACGCGTGGCTCGCGGACGATTTGATGCAGAAGATCGCCGCCGAACACAATCTGGCGGAAACCGCGTTTCTGGTGCGTGAAGGTGCGGCCTGGCATATACGCTGGTTCACCCCGACCACCGAAGTACCGCTGTGCGGTCACGCGACGCTGGCCAGCGCTTATGTACTGTTCGAGATCTACAAGGAAACGGCCGAGCGCCTG
This sequence comes from Pseudomonas sp. NPDC087598, assembly GCF_044743525.1. Classification (NCBI taxonomy): domain Bacteria; kingdom Pseudomonadati; phylum Pseudomonadota; class Gammaproteobacteria; order Pseudomonadales; family Pseudomonadaceae; genus Pseudomonas; species Pseudomonas sp. NPDC087598. Next base: position 6,512 of record NZ_JBIUWQ010000088.1, read on the forward strand.
GACTTCACCTGCAAGTCCGGGCCGCTGAGTGTGAGCCGTGAGGATGGCCGTCTGTGGCTGGACTTCCCGTCAATCATTCCATCGGAGATTGGCGTGACACTGGACGTCGAGCGAGCGCTGGGCGTCGAAGCGGTGGATGTGCTCGGGTCCAACGAATTGTTTGTGGTGCTGGAGTCGGAGCAGGCTGTACTCGACTGCAAACCGGACATGGTTGCACTGGCGAAACTGCCGTGGCTGGGGGCGATCGTTACCGCGCGCGGCAATCAGCACGATTTCGTCTCACGCTACTTCGCTCCGGCGATTGGTATCAATGAAGATCCGGTCACCGGTTCGACCCATTGCAGCTTGATTCCGTATTGGTCGAAACGTTTGGGCAAGTCGAGCCTGACCGCATGCCAGCGCTCGGCGCGGGGTGGCGAGTTGTTCTGTCGGCTTGAGGGTGAGCGGGTGAAGATCGGCGGCAATGCCACGCTCGTTGCGAGCGGCACATTGTTTTTGAGCTGACCCAAAAACACCTGTGGGAGCGAGCCTGCTCGCGAATTCGGTCAGTCAAATCATCTGTGACTGATACAACGCATTCGCGAGCAGGCTCGCTCCCACAGTTTTGATCCGGGACGGATCAGAGTGCAGTGCTGAACCGGCGGACACCGTTTTCCACCGCCGGAATCTGCGCTGCGGTGCTGCCCGAGGCCTGGAACAACACCAGATGTTCAGCCGCAACCCGAATCCCCACTTGCGCACCCACCTGGTGATCAGCATGGCTCGGGAAAATCGATTCCAGCTGCGCACCGGTCGGCAGTTGCAGGCGATACAGCGTTGAAGCGCCAAGGAAGGTCTTGCCGACAATCCGTGCTTTCAACGCACTGTCCGGCGCATAAACGATGTCATCCGGGCGCAGCAATACATCCACCGCGCCGCCAATCGGCCAGGTATACGCACGATTGCCGCGCAGTTCACCGAGTTCGGTTTGCACCGATTCCGGGCTGGCGAGCTGGCCGCGAATGAAGTAACCCTGACCGATGAAGCTGGCCACGAACGGCGTCGCCGGCTCGTGATACAGGTTGTACGGCGTATCCCACTGTTCCAGTCGACCTTCCTTGAAGACACCGACGTGATCGCTCACGGCGAAGGCTTCTTCCTGGTCGTGGGTCACCAGAATCGCACTGGTGCCGCGGGCCTTGAGGATGTCGCGAACTTCGTGGCTGAGCTTGCGGCGCAGTTCGCCATCGAGGTTGGAGAACGGTTCATCCAGCAACAGCAGTTGCGGCTCGGGCGCCAGGGCGCGAGCGAGGGCGACACGTTGTTGCTGGCCGCCGGACAATTCGTGCGGGAAGCGTTTGCCGAGGTTTTTCAGGTTGACCAGTTCGAGCAATTCTTCTGTGACGCGATCTTTTTGCGGGTTTTTGCGAATGCCGAACGCGATGTTGTCCGCAACGCTCAGGTGCGGGAACAGCGCGTAATCCTGAAACACCATGCCGATCCGGCGTTTCTCCGGCGCGAGGGTGAAACCGGCGCTGGAAATGGTTTCGCCGCCCAACGTGATTTCACCTTCGTGCACCGGCTCGAAACCGGCAATGGCGCGCAACGTGGTGGTCTTGCCGCAGCCGGACGAACCGAGCAGGCAGCCGATATCACCGGCGTTGAGGTGCAGATTGAGGTTCTGCACCACACGTTGATCTTGATAACCGCAAGCGAGGTTGCGCAGGTTCAGCAGTAATTCATGGCTCATGCGTGGTGATATGCCGGTTCGACGAGGAACTCGAGCAGGGCCTTCTGTGCGTGGAGACGGTTTTCTGCCTGATCCCAGGCGACGGAGCGCGGGTCATCAAGCAGGTCGAGACTGATTTCTTCGCCACGGTGCGCGGGCAGGCAGTGCATGAACAGCACGTCCTCGGCAGCGAGGTCGAGCAGGGCACGGTTGACCTGGAACGGTGCGAACAGTTTCAGGCGCTTGGCGGTTTCTTCTTCCTGGCCCATTGAGGTCCAAACGTCGGTGCTCACCAGATGCGCGCCGCGCACGGCGTCCTGCGGGTCGCGGACGATGGTCACGCGATCGCCGGCCTTGGCCACGAATTCAGGATTGGGCTCATAGCCCTCGGGGCAGGCGATGCGCAACTGGAAGTCGAACTGGATCGCCGCTTCTATATAGCTGTTGCACATGTTGTTGCCGTCACCGATCCAGGCCACGGTCTTGCCCTGAATCGAGCCACGGTGTTCAAGAAAGGTTTGCATGTCGGCCAGCAACTGGCACGGGTGCAGGTCATCGGACAGGCCGTTGATCACCGGCACGCGCGAGTTGGCAGCGAATTCGGTCAGGGTGCTGTGGGCAAAGGTACGGATCATCACCGCATCGAGCATGCTCGACATGACGATGGCGCAGTCGCCGATCGGCTCGCCACGGCCCAGTTGCGTATCGCGCGGCGACAGGAAAATCGCCTGGCCGCCGAGCTGGATCATGCCAGCCTCGAAGGAGATCCGGGTACGGGTCGAGGATTTCTCGAAGATCATCCCCAGCACGCGGTTTTTCAGAGGCTCGAACAGTACGCCGCGGTTACGCAGGTCCTTGAGCTCAACGCCTCGACGGATCACGCTGACCAGCTCTTCGGGCGTGCAATCCATCAGGGAGAGAAAGTGCCTTGCGCTCATCATTGACTACCTTTTGCTACAAACCGCAGATGCTCAAAGCCTTGTTTAACGGAACAACGGGCGAGACCTGCGGCGTAAGCCGCACGGGGGCGACGAAATAGGGGGAGGCGCGATATTGACACTAAATGTCGCGTTTTTCCAATAGGCTACTTTTGTTGTGGGATTCGGAGGGCGGATTGCATGGGTGCAATGACGCATTTGAAGCCGGGTTCAGAACAGCAGCGAAGCACTTTGTACACTGGCGTCCCAGGGCTTGGCAATCCGGCGTGACGCGGATACAGCGCTTTGGTCGGTTCAAGACCAGGTGGTTGCAGATTCGCTTGGTCGGATGCGCAGGCTGAAACATTTGCTAAAGCAAAGTGCTGAGTTATAACTACCTTTCGAGCGACGCAGGAAGCCTCCGAATGGAATCGAAAGAAAAACTGTTAATGGATTTGCTGGGCCACACGGCTCGCTCCCTGACCCATCTCACTGCGTCGGTCACCTCAATGTCCTTCGAGTTGTTGCGCAGTGATGACGATGTGGTCAAGGCCGCCAGCCGGCAGATGATCGACCGCATGGCGACTATCAGCGCCGGGCTCGACGAACACTGGCGCCTGATCGGCGAGCTCACCGGCGTGCATGTCGCCCATGAGCAGATCGAAACCATTCAGGAAATCCAGTTGCAGGCGCCGCCGCAGTTGCCATCGAACTGATTCGACGGGCTATCGGCTCGCCTGATGGCTATCGATTCACAAGACGAACGTCGCTGGCGCCTTGCTGGCGCACGGGCCATAGTTTTGTTCCCGCAGGCGTTGTTGCCTGCCCAGAACAAAACAGAGACTGGCCATGACCAAGACTCTCCATCACCGTGCCTGCCACCTGTGCGAAGCCATTTGCGGCCTGACCATCGAAACCACTGAAACCGAAGGCAAGGTCGCGATCACCTCGATCAAGGGTGATGCCCTAGACACCTTCAGTCGTGGCCATATCTGTCCCAAAGCCGTCGCCCTGCAAGACATTCAGAATGACCCTGATCGCCTGCGTCAGCCGATGCGCCGGGTCGGCAGCGAATGGCTGCCAATCGAGTGGGACGAGGCGTTTGCGCTGGTAGCCGAGCGACTGGCGGCGATTCAGGAGCGGCACGGGAAAAATGCTGTCGCGGTGTATCAGGGCAACCCGAGCGTGCACAACTACGGGCTGATGACCCACAGCAATTACTTTCTCGGTTTGCTGAAAACCCGTAATCGCTTTTCCGCAACCTCCGTCGATCAGTTGCCGCATCATCTGAGCAGCTACCTGATGTACGGCCACGGCTTGCTGCTGCCGATCCCGGACATCGATCACACCGATTTCATGCTGATTCTCGGCGGCAACCCGCTGGCGTCCAACGGCAGCATCATGACCGTGCCGGATGTCGAGAAACGTTTAAAAGCAATTCAGGCGCGTGGCGGTAAAGTGGTGGTGGTCGATCCGCGCCGCAGCGAAACGGCAGCGATGGCCGATCAGCATCTGTTCGTACGTCCCGGTGGCGATGCGGCGCTGTTGTTTGGTGTGCTCAATACGTTGTTTGGCGAAAGCCTGACCCGCGACAGTCATTTGCCGGTCGCAGGGCTGGATGAAGTGCGCGCCGCCGTGGCGGGTTTCACTGCTGAGGCCATGAGCCCGCTGTGTGCAGTGCCCGCTGAGCAGATCCGCCAGTTGGCCCGTGACTTCGCCGCCGCGCCGAGTGCGGTGTGTTACGGGCGCATGGGTGTTTCCACCCAGGCATTCGGCACGTTGTGTCACTGGGTGGTGCAGTTGATCAATCTGGTCACCGGCAACCTCGACCGGGTGGGTGGTGCACTGTGCACCGAACCCGCGGTGGATCTAGTGGCGTCGACCTCGGGCGGGCATTTCAACAAATGGCAAAGTCGTGTGTCGGGCCGTCCCGAATACGGCGGTGAGCTGCCGGTGTCGGCGCTGGCCGAAGAGATGCTCACCGAAGGCGAGGGGCAGATCCGCGCACTGATCACCGTCGCCGGCAATCCGGTGTTGTCGACGCCGAACGGGCGGCAGTTGGAGCAAGCGCTGGATGGCCTGGAGTTCATGGTCAGCATCGACCTGTACATCAACGAAACCACGCGTTACGCCGATCTGATCCTGCCGTCGACCTCGGCGCTGGAGAACGATCACTACGACACCACGTTCAACCTGTTCGCGGTGCGCAACGTGACCCGCTTCAATCGCGCAATCCTCGCCAAGCCTGAGGGCGCATTGCATGACTGGGAGATCTTCGTCGGCCTGGCCAAGGCCTTTGCCGAGAAGACCGGCAAGGAGCTGAAACCGACCATGCCCCCGGCGAAGATGATCGATATGGGCCTGCGCATGGGCATGTACGGCGATGCAGGCGAGCAAAAACTGTCGCTGGCGACGCTGTTCGATCATCCCCACGGGATTGACCTTGGAGCGTTGAAACCGAATCTGGCAAAGCGTTTGAAAACCCCTGATCAGCGCGTGCAGGCTGCGCCGCCGGAGATCCTCGCCGACCTCGCACGCTTCGCCGCACTACAGGCGCCGGCCGCCGATGAGCTGCTGATGATCGGCCGCCGCCACGTGCGCAGTAACAATTCGTGGATGCACAACTATCACCGTCTGGTGAAGGGCAAGCCGCGTCATCAGTTGCTGATGCACCCGGAGGATCTTGCCAGTCGTGGTCTGAATGATGGGCAGTTGGTACGGGTGAGCTCGCGGGTCGGGCAGATTGAAGTCGAGGTGCTCGGCAGTCTGGACATGATGAAAGGCGTGGTCAGTCTGCCGCACGGCTGGGGGCATGCACGGCCCGGTGTGAAGATGGCGATTGCCAGCGGCCAGCCGGGGTCGAGTGCCAACGATCTGACCGATGAATGCCAACTCGACGAGTTGTCCGGCAACGCCGCGTTGAATGGCGTGCCGGTGACAGTCGCGGCGGCGTGAGCAAGTCTGTTGGGGAGACCGAGCAGGGCGCTCGGGATTCCGTTACAATGCGCCACCGTGCCGACCCATGAGTCGGAAAGTTCAGCCGAGGTGCTCCATGGATATCATCGAAACGATTAAAGAGCAGATTGCCAACAACACCATTCTGCTTTACATGAAAGGCTCGCCGAATGCCCCACAATGTGGCTTCTCCGCGAAAGCTGCACAGGCTGTGATGGCTTGTGGCGAAAAGTTTGCGTACGTGGACATCCTGCAGAACCCGGAAATCCGCGCCAACCTGCCAAAGTACGCCAACTGGCCGACTTTCCCACAGCTGTGGGTCGGCGGTGAACTGGTCGGCGGCAGCGACATCATGACCGAGATGGCTGCAGACGGTTCGCTGCAAAGCACCATCAAGGCCGCTGTCGAAGCAGCTGCTGCGAACAAGTCCGAAGCCTGATCAGCTTTTTGTAGGAGTGAGCCTGCTCGCGATTGCTTTTTGCCGGTAGCGATGTTGTCGGCTGACATGACGCTATCGCCAGCAGGCTGGCTCCCACAGGATTTCAGCGTTGACTGAATCCGGACAACAAAAAAGCCCCGCACCTCGAAAGAGGGCGGGGCTTTTTAGTGTTTCGAGTTTAGCGCTGGCTAATTACTCGTCTTCGCCCATCTGCGATTGCAGATAGTTCTCAAGACCGACTTTATCGATCAGGCCCAGTTGGGTCTCAAGCCAATCGATGTGTTCTTCTTCGGATTCGAGAATGTCTTCGAGCAGTTCACGGCTGCCGAAGTCGCCAACGGTTTCGCAATGGGCGATCGCGGCTTTCAGATCAGCGTGGCCGGTCTTCTCGATACGCAGGTCGCATTCCAGCATTTCCTGGGTGTGCTCGCCGATGTGCAGCTTGCCCAGATCCTGCACGTTCGGCAGGCCTTCGAGAAACAGGATGCGCTTGATCAGCTTGTCCGCGTGCTTCATCTCGTCGATGGATTCTTTGTACTCGTGCTTGCCCAGCTTGTTCAGGCCCCAATCTTCGTACATGCGTGCATGCAAGAAGTACTGATTGATCGCGACCAGCTCATTGGCAAGGATCTTGTTGAGATGCTGGATGACTGTTACGTCGCCTTTCATGATGGGAGTCCTGCCCTAAGTAGCGGTATATAGGGCAGAGTTTGAGCTTGGTATTTATAAGTGTCAAACCTAAGTTATTGAATAATATATGAAAATTAATCGGAATAAGAATGTTTGTGTTCCGCGTCTGGAGCCTAAGCAATTGATTTACAGGCATAAAAAAACCGGACATAAGTCCGGTTCTCTGAAATAGGGGTAATTTACGCGGCGGTAAATTCTACAGGGTAGGGGATCGCGGCCTGGGCAGTTTGCAGCTTGGTCAGGGTTTCGCGGACCACTTCCTTGGCCAGGCACGCACATTTGCCGCATTGGCTGGCGACGCCGGTGGCCTGGCGGACTTCTTTATAGCTGCAGCAACCTTCATAGATCGCTTCGCGGATCTGTCCGTCGGTGACGCCAGTGCAGAGACAAACATACATAAGTGAGAACCGTCGCTGGTTGTGACTCAATTGCGATGGATCTTAATGTTAACGAGAATGATTGTCAAAGTGCTTTCGGAAAGCTTTGCCCGAGAAAAGCCGGGGACTGACGAGCGGTAATGACTGGCCATCTGCCTGGCCCCGTAAATGCAGCGCCGTTATCCGCCTGCTTTAAAAAACCGTTAAGGACAGGCCAAAAACGCAGTGTATGATGGTCGGCCCTTGCGAAGGGGGTTCGTGTCACAGGGCTGTCGCCTGAGGGTGGCAGGCTGGCCCGGACCCTGAACTTCAAGTTTTTACACCAGGAGATATCAATGAGGTTACTCGTAGG
>NZ_JBIUWQ010000089.1:0-2753 GCF_044743525.1 Pseudomonas sp. NPDC087598
GTGCCTTGCCGTTGAACGTCGGCGAGCAGGCGGATGATCGTCGCCTGGTGGAATCCACTCGTGCGTTGTTCAAAACCGGTTTCTTTCAAGATATCCAGCTGGGCCGCGAAGGCAACGTTCTGGTAATCACGGTTGTCGAGCGCCCATCCGTCGCCAGTATCGAGATCGAAGGTAACAAGGCGATCTCTACTGAAGACTTGATGAAAGGTCTCAAGCAATCCGGTCTGGCCGAAGGCGAGATCTTCCAGCGCGCCACCCTTGAAGGTGTGCGTAACGAACTGCAACGTCAGTACGTTGCGCAGGGCCGTTACTCGGCGACCGTCGATACCGAAGTGGTATCGCAGCCACGTAACCGCGTCGGTCTGAAAGTGAAGATCAACGAAGGCACCGTTGCTGCCATTCAGCACATCAACGTGGTGGGCAACACGGTTTTCCCTGAGGATGACCTGACCGATCTGTTCGAGCTGAAAACCACCAACTGGCTGTCGTTCTTCAAGAACGATGACAAATATGCCCGTGAAAAACTCTCCGGTGACCTGGAGCGTCTGCGTTCCTACTACCTGGACCGCGGCTATATCAACATGGACATCGCTTCGACCCAGGTGTCCATCACCCCGGACAAGAAGCACGTCTACATCACCGTCAACGTGACCGAGGGCGAGAAGTACACCGTTCGCGACGTCAAACTCAGCGGTGATCTGAAAGTCCCTGAAGATCAGGTCAAGTCCTTGTTGCTGGTGCAGAAAGGCCAGGTGTTCTCGCGCAAGCTGATGACCACCACTTCTGAACTGATCACCCGCCGTCTGGGTAACGAGGGTTACACCTTCGCCAACGTCAACGGCGTACCTCAGCCACACGATGATGACCACACCGTGGACATCCTGTTTGCTGTCGATCCGGGCAAGCGTGCCTACGTCAACCGCATCAACTTCCGTGGCAACACCAAGTCCGAAGACGAAGTGCTGCGTCGTGAAATGCGTCAGATGGAAGGTGGCTGGGCTTCGACCTACCTGATCGACCAGTCCAAGACCCGTCTTGAGCGTCTGGGCTTCTTTAAAGAAGTCAACGTCGAAACCCCGGCTGTTCCGGGTGTCGATGACCAGGTTGACGTGAACTACAGCGTTGAAGAGCAGGCTTCCGGTTCGATCACCGCCAGCGTTGGTTTTGCTCAGAGCGCCGGTCTGATCCTCGGTGGTTCGATCACCCAGAACAACTTCCTCGGTACCGGTAACCGCGTCAGCGTCGGTCTGACCCGAAGCGAATACCAGAGCCGCTACAACTTCGGCTACGTTGACCCGTACTGGACCGCCGATGGCGTGAGCCTGGGTTACAACGCGTTTTATCGCACCACTGACTACAAAGACCTCGACGTCGACGTAGCAAGCTATGCGGTAGACAGCCTGGGTGCCGGCGTGAACGTGGGCTACCCGATCAGCGAGACTTCGCGTCTGACCTTCGGTCTGTCCGCGCAGCAAGACAAGATCAAGACCGGTACTTACACCGTTGACGAGATTTTCGACTTCGTTAAGCAGGAAGGCGACCAATACCTGAACTTCAAGGCCTCGGCCGGCTGGTCTGAGTCCACCTTGAACAAAGGCGTATTGCCAACCCGTGGTCGTTCGCAGAGCCTGACCCTGGAAACCACCATTCCAGGTAGCGACCTGTCGTTCTACAAACTCGATTACCGTGGTCAGCTGTTCCAGCCGATCAGCGAGAACTACACCCTGCGTCTGCACACCGAGCTGGGTTATGGCGACGGTTACGGTTCGACCGACGGCTTGCCGTTCTATGAAAACTACTATGCTGGTGGTTTCAACTCGGTTCGTGGTTTCAAGGACAGCACGCTGGGTCCGCGCAGTACCCCGAGCAAGGGTACTAACCCGGGCACGCTGGCAGACCCGGATCAGGATCCGCTGCCATTCGGTGGTAACGTCCTGATTCAGGGTGGTGTCGAAGTCCTGTTCCCGCTGCCATTCGTCAAGGATCAGCGTTCCCTGCGTACTTCGGTATTCTGGGATGTGGGTAACGTGTTTGACTCGCAGTGCAAAGATACTGTTAACGCCGACGGCTCGAAGTCCAGCACCAAGTGCAACGACATCAGCCTGAGCAACATGGCCAGTTCCGTCGGTGTTGGCGTGACCTGGGTCACCGCACTGGGTCCTCTGAGCTTCGCGTTGGCCATGCCGATCAAGAAACCGGATGACGCTGAAACTCAAGTGTTCCAATTCTCCCTCGGCCAGACGTTCTAAGCGTCTGACCCAAGATAACGACAATGGATTTTGTAGGAGTGCATCGTGCGTAAGTTGACTCAATTGGTTCTCCTGGCCTCCGTACTGGTGGCAGGCCCGGCATTTGCCGACATGAAAATCGCTGTCTTGAACTATCAGATGGCGCTGCTGGAATCCGATTCGGCGAAGAAGTACGCCGTGGATGCCGAGAAAAAGTTCGGTCCTCAACTGACCAAACTGAAGACCCTGGAAAGCAGTGCCAAGGGGATTCAGGACCGTCTGATGGCCGGTGGCGACAAGATGCAGCAAGGCGAGCGTGAGCGTCTGGAGCTGGAATTCAAGCAAAAGGCCCGTGACTTCCAGTTCCAGTCCAAAGAGCTGAACGAAGCCAAAGCCGTTGCTGACCGCGAAATGCTCAAGCAACTGAAGCCGAAACTGGATAGCGCAGTGGAAGAAGTCATCAAGAAAGGTGGTTTTGACCTGGTGTTGGAGAGTTGAGCAGTGTTTGTTGTCAAACCTGAGTAC
>NZ_JBIUWQ010000089.1:2763-10719 GCF_044743525.1 Pseudomonas sp. NPDC087598
GTCATCACGCGCCAGGTTATCGAGCGCATGAATCAGCTGAAGTAACCCATGACCGTGACTATCAAGCTCGGCCAGTTGGCCGAGTTCCTCGGCGCCACCCTGCGTGGCGACCCGGAGAAGCAAATTACTGGGCTAGCCACTTTGCAAGAGGCTGGCCCAGCTCAGTTGAGCTTTCTGGCAAATCCTCAATATCGTAAATACCTGGCGGCTTCGCAGGCAGCAGCGTTGCTGCTCAAGGAAGCGGATGCCGAAGGTTTTTCCGGTAATTCGCTGGTCGTGCCGGACCCTTATCTGGCTTATGCCCGTATCTCTCACTTGTTCGATCCCAAGCCAAAAGCCACTGCGGGTATCCATCCATCAGCGGTAATTGCAGCTGACGCGCTGGTTGATCCGAGCGCCAGCGTCGGGCCTTTTGTGGTGATCGAGACCGGGGCGCGGATTGGTGCGCAAGTGACACTGGGCGCGCATTGCGTGATCGGTGCGCGCAGTGAAATCGGTGAGGGCGGCTGGCTCGCTCCACGGGTGACGCTGTATCACGATGTGCGCATCGGCAAGCGTGTGGTGATCCAGTCCGGTGCCGTGCTCGGTGGTGAAGGCTTCGGCTTCGCCAATGAGAAAGGTATCTGGCAGAAAATCGCCCAGATCGGTGGCGTGACCATCGGCGACGATGTCGAGATTGGCGTGAATACCGCCATCGACCGCGGTGCTTTGGCCGATACCGTGATCGGCAATGGCGTGAAGCTCGATAACCAGATTCAGATTGCCCACAACGTCCAGGTCGGTGATCACACTGCGATGGCGGCGTGCGTGGGGATTTCCGGCAGCACCAAAATCGGTAAGCACTGCATGCTCGCCGGCGGTGTCGGTCTGGTCGGCCACATTGATATTTGCGACAACGTTTTCCTGACCGGGATGACCATGGTGACCCACTCGATTACCGAGCCGGGTGCCTATTCTTCCGGGACAGCCATGCAACCGGCGGCCGAATGGCGCAAAAGCGCGGCACGCATCCGTCAGCTCGATGACATCGCGCGACGTTTGAAACAGCTGGAAAAGCGCGTAGGGGAAGTGACCCCTGACGGCAATGCTTCATCAGATGGCTGATACCATTTCCATATCAAGTGTGCACAGCCGCTAGACTGCCTCCTTGATTTGCTAGAGGAGTGCGCGTCAGTCGCGCTCCCAATCTTTACATAGGCTTCCCCCCGAAATGATGGACATCAACGAGATTCGCGAATACCTGCCTCACCGTTACCCGTTCCTGCTGGTGGACCGGGTGGTGGAACTGGACACTGAAGGCAAGCGCATTCGCGCCTACAAGAATGTCAGCATCAATGAGCCGTTCTTCAATGGTCACTTCCCGGCGCATCCAATCATGCCGGGCGTGCTGATCATCGAGGCCATGGCTCAGGCTGCCGGGATCCTCGGTTTCAAAATGCTCGACGTCAAACCGGCCGACGGCACCCTGTATTACTTCGTCGGCTCCGACAAGCTGCGCTTCCGCCAGCCTGTGCTGCCGGGTGACCAGTTGATCCTGGAAGCCAAGTTCATCAGCTGCAAGCGCCAGATCTGGAAATTCGAATGCCAGGCTTCGGTCGACGGCAAGCCAGTCTGCTCCGCTGAAATCATCTGCGCGGAACGCAAGCTATGAGTTTGATTGACCCTCGCGCAATCATCGATCCGTCGGCCGTACTGGCTGACGGCGTCGAGGTCGGCCCGTGGTCGATCATCGGCGCAGGTGTGGAAATCGGCGAGGGTACCGTGATCGGGCCGCATGTGATCCTCAAAGGCCCGACCCGCATCGGCAAGCACAATCGCATCTACCAGTTTTCCTCGGTAGGCGAAGACACGCCTGATCTGAAGTACAAGGGTGAAGATACCCGTCTGGTGATCGGCGACCACAACGTCATCCGCGAAGGCGTGACGATTCACCGTGGCACCGTGCAGGACCGCTCCGAAACCACGCTGGGCGATCACAACCTGATCATGGCCTATGCCCACATCGGTCATGACAGCGTCATCGGCAACCACTGCATTCTGGTCAACAACACTGCGTTGGCCGGCCATGTGCACGTCGAAGACTGGGCGATCCTCTCCGGGTTCACTTTGGTGCATCAGTATTGCCACATCGGCGCCCACAGCTTTTCCGGCATGGGTACCGCCATCGGCAAGGACGTTCCGGCGTACGTCACGGTGTTTGGTAACCCTGCCGAAGCGCGCAGCATGAACTTCGAAGGCATGCGCCGTCGCGGTTTCAGCGAAGACGCTATCCATGCATTGCGCCGCGCCTACAAAACCGTTTATCGCCAAGGACTGACGGTCGAGCAGGCCCTGGCAGAACTGGCCGAGCCTGCGGCCCAGTTCCCGGAAGTTGCGGTGTTCCGCGACTCCATCCAGTCGTCGACTCGCGGCATTACTCGCTGATCATGGCCAATTTGCGTATTGCGCTGGTGGCGGGTGAGGCTTCCGGTGACATTCTGGGCGCCGGTCTTATGCGCGCCCTCAAGGCACAGCATCCGGCGGTCGAGTTCATCGGTGTCGGCGGTCCGCTGATGCAGGCTGAAGGCCTTACATCCTATTTTCCCATGGAGCGCTTGTCGGTCATGGGCCTGGTGGAAGTCCTCGGCCGGCTGCGTGAGTTGCTCAAGCGCCGCAAGGACCTGATCGCCACGCTGATCGCCGAGAAACCGGACGTGTTCATCGGTATCGATGCGCCGGACTTCAACCTCAATATCGAACTCAAGCTGCGTCAGGCCGGAATCAAGACCGTGCACTACGTCAGCCCGTCGGTGTGGGCGTGGCGGCAGAAGCGCGTGCTGAAGATTCGCGAAGGCTGCGACCTGATGCTGACGCTGTTGCCGTTCGAAGCAAAATTCTACGAAGAGAAGGACGTACCGGTGCGGTTCGTCGGTCATACCCTGGCCGACACCATTCCGCTGGAGGCCGATCGAGCCGCTGCGCGTGCCGAATTGGGCTTACCCGACGGCCCGCTGGTGGCGTTGATGCCTGGCAGTCGCGGCGGAGAAGTCAGCCGCCTTGGCGCACTGTTCCTCGACACTGCCGAGCGTCTGCGTGCCATGCGTCCGGGGTTGCGTTTCGTCATGCCGTGCGCCAATGCAGAGCGTCGCGCGCAGATCGAGGCGTTGCTGATCGGCCGCGATCTGCCGGTGACGTTGCTCGACGGCAAGTCGCATCTGGCCTTGGCGGCGTGTAACGCGGTGCTGATTGCTTCCGGCACGGCCACCCTCGAAGCGCTGCTGTACAAGCGGCCGATGGTGGTGGCTTATCGCTTGGCGCCACTGACGTTCTGGATTCTCAAACGCATGGTCAAGAGCCCGTATGTGTCCTTGCCTAACCTGCTGGCCCAGCGCTTGCTGGTGCCGGAATTGTTGCAGGATGATGCGACAGTTGACGCCTTGGCGCAGACCTTGTCGCCATTGATCGAGGGCGGTGAAGAACAGACCCGCGGCTTTGACGAGATTCATCGTACGCTGCGCCGTGACGCTTCCAATCAGGCGGCGGACGCCGTCCTCAACCTGATCGGTCAAACACGATGAGCAAGAAAGATATGCAAATGGGCCTGGATTTCACTCTGGTCGCCGAAGTCGAAGAACTGGTAGCCGGTGTCGATGAAGTCGGTCGCGGCCCATTGTGCGGTGCGGTGGTGACGGCTGCGGTGATTCTCGATCCGAACCGGCCGATCGTTGGTCTCAACGACTCGAAGAAACTCACCGAAGCCAAGCGCGAAAAGCTCTACGACGAGATCATCGAGAAGTCCCTGAGCTGGTGCATTGCCCGCGCCGAAGTCGAAGAAATCGACGAGTTGAACATCCTCCACGCGACCATGCTGGCCATGCAACGCGCAGTGGCGGGGCTGCACATTCAGCCGAAACTGGCGATGATCGACGGCAACCGCTGCCCGAAACTGCCGATGCGCGCTGAAGCGGTGGTGCAGGGTGACGGCAAGGTACCGGCGATTGCCGCCGCGTCGATTCTGGCCAAGGTCAGCCGTGACCGCGAGATGGCCGCGTTTGAACTGATCTACCCGGGTTACGGCATTGGTGGCCATAAAGGCTACCCGACGCCCGTTCATCTGGAAGCGTTGGTCCGTCTTGGCCCGACACCGATTCACCGGCGTTCGTTTGCGCCGGTGCGTCAGGCTTATGAAGCATTGGAAGGCTTGACGCAGGTTTAGTCGCAAGGCTGATGTTTTGTTCGAGGCCCGGTACAATCCGGGCCTTGTTGTCTCTATGTAACTGGACAGGATCACTATGCCGGCTTCATTCGTTCATCTACGCCTGCACACTGAATACTCCCTGGTCGACGGGCTGGTGCGGATCAAGCCACTGGTCAAGGCGCTGACCGGCATGAACATGCCGGCGGTCGCGGTCACCGACCAGAACAACATGTGTTCCCTGGTCAAATTCTATAAAAACACCATGGGCGCAGGCATCAAGCCGATCTGCGGCGCCGACCTGTGGCTGTCGAACAAGGATCCGGACGGGCCATTGAGCCGGCTCAGCCTGTTGGTCATGAACGCCAAGGGCTATCGCAACCTCACGGAGTTGATCTCGCGCGGCTTCATCGAAGGTCAGCGCAACGGCATGATCATTGTCGAGCGCGAGTGGGTCGCCGAGGCCAACGAGGGCCTGATCATGCTGTCCGCCGCGAAAGAAGGCGAGATCGGCATGGCGATGATCGGCGGCAACCCGGCCGAGGCCGAAGCGTTGGCGCGCGAATGGATGGCGGTGTTCCCGGAGCGTTTCTATCTGGAGATCCAGCGCACCAATCGCCCTAACGACGAAGAGCAACTGCACGGCGCCGTGGCCCTGGCCGACAAGCTTGGCGCGCCGCTGGTGGCGACCAACGATGTGCGCTTCATCAAGCAGGAAGACTTCGCCGCTCACGAAACCCGCGTGTGCATCGGTGAGGGCCGCGCCCTCGACGATCCGCGCCGTTCGAAGAATTACAGCGATCAGCAATACCTCAAAAGCGCCGAGGAAATGGCCGAGCTGTTCAGCGACATTCCCGACGCGATCGAAAACACCGTCGAGATCGCCAAGCGCTGCAACATCGACGTGAAGCTGGGCACACACTTCCTGCCCAACTTCCCGATTCCCGATGGCATGACCATCGACGAGTATTTCCGCAAAGTCTCCTTCGACGGCCTCGAAGAGCGACTGGCGGTGCTGCTGCCAAAAGACACCACCGAAGACTACGAAGCCAAGCGTCAGGTCTACGTCGACCGCTTGAATTTCGAGCTGGATATCATCATCCAGATGGGCTTCCCCGGTTACTTCCTGATCGTGATGGACTTTATCCAGTGGGCCAAGAGCAATGGCGTGCCGGTCGGTCCTGGCCGTGGCTCGGGTGCCGGCTCGCTGGTGGCTTACGTTCAGAAGATCACCGACCTCGACCCGCTCGAATATGACCTGCTGTTCGAACGTTTCCTTAACCCGGAACGGGTATCGATGCCCGACTTCGACGTCGACTTTTGCATGGACGGTCGTGACCGGGTGATCGACTATGTGGCCGAGAAATACGGCCGCAACGCGGTAAGCCAGATCATCACGTTCGGTTCCATGGCCGCCAAGGCTGTGGTGCGTGACGTGGCGCGGGTGCAGGGCAAGTCCTACGGCCTGGCGGATCGTCTGTCGAAGATGATTCCGTTCGAAGTCGGCATGACCCTGGAAAAAGCCTACGAGCAGGAAGAAATCCTCCGTGACTTCATCAAGGTCGATGAAGAGGCTGCCGAAATCTGGGAGATGGCGCGCAAGCTCGAGGGCGTCGTGCGTAACGTCGGTAAACACGCCGGTGGTGTGGTTATCGCGCCGACCAAGCTGACCGACTTCTCGCCAATCTATTGCGACGAGGCTGGCGACGGTCTGGTAACCCAGTTCGACAAGGATGACGTTGAGGCCGCCGGTCTGGTGAAGTTCGACTTCCTCGGCCTGCGGACCCTGACGATCATCGACTGGGCGCTGAAAACCATTAACCGCGACCGCGCCAAGGTCGACGAGCCGCCGCTCGATATCGCGTTTATTCCGCTCGACGACAAACCGACTTACACATTGCTGCAAAAAGCTGAAACCACCGCGGTGTTCCAGCTTGAATCCCGCGGCATGAAAGAGCTGATCAAAAAGCTCAAGCCCGACTGCCTGGAAGACTTGATCGCACTGGTGGCGCTGTTCCGTCCGGGCCCGTTGCAGTCCGGCATGGTGGACGACTTCATCAACCGTAAGCACGGTCGCGCCGAACTCGCGTATCCGCACTCGGACTACCAGTACGAAGGCCTCAAGCCTGTATTGGCACCGACTTACGGCATCATCCTGTATCAGGAACAGGTGATGCAGATTGCCCAGGTCATGGCCGGTTACACCCTCGGCGGTGCGGACATGCTGCGACGGGCAATGGGTAAGAAAAAGCCCGAGGAAATGGCCAAGCAGCGTGGCGGCTTCATTGAGGGTTGCGCGACCAACAATATCGACGCCGACCTCGCCGGCAACATTTTCGACCTGGTGGAAAAATTCGCCGGTTACGGCTTCAACAAATCCCACTCCGCCGCCTACGGTCTGGTGTCGTACCAGACTGCTTGGCTGAAAGCCCATTACCCGGCGCCGTTCATGGCCGCGGTACTGTCGGCGGATATGCACAACACCGACAAGGTCGTGACCTTGATCGAGGAAGTGCGCACGATGAAGCTGCGCCTCGACGCGCCGGACGTGAACACTTCGGAGTTCAAGTTCACGGTGAACGACGACGGCCGCATCGTTTACGGCCTCGGCGCGATCAAAGGCGTCGGCGAAGGCCCGGTGGAAGCGATCACCGAGGCGCGTCAGGAAGGTCCGTTCAAGGATTTGTTCGATTTCTGCGCCCGTGTCGACCTCAAACGTATCAACAAGCGCACCCTCGACGGTTTGATTCGCAGTGGTGCACTGGATCGTCTCGGCCCGTACTTTCACGACGAGCAAAAGGCTTATCAGGCCAATATCGACCGCAACCGCGCCGTACTGCTGGCGGCGATGGAAGAGGCGATCAAGGCTGCCGAACAAACCGCGCGCACCCACGACAGCGGCCACGCCGACCTGTTTGGCGGGTTGTTTGTCGAGGAAGATGCCGACGTTTATGCGACGCATCGCAAGGCCAAGGAGCTGACTCTCAAGGAACGCCTCAAGGGTGAAAAAGACACCTTGGGTCTGTACCTGACTGGTCACCCGATCGACGAATACGAAGGCGAGATTCGCCGTTTCGCCCGCCAGCGCATCATCGATCTGAAACCGGCGCGCGACACGCAAACCGTCGCGGGGATGATCATTGCCCTGCGCGTGATGAAGAACAAGAAAGGCGACAAAATGGGCTTCATTACCCTCGACGACCGCTCCGGGCGGATCGAGGCGTCGCTGTTTGCCGATGCGTTCCATTCCGCGCAATCGCTGTTGCAGACCGACGCGATGGTGGTGGTCGAAGGTGAGGTCAGTAATGACGACTTCTCCGGCGGCCTGCGCCTGCGGGTCAAGCGTGTGATGAGCATGGAGGATGCGCGCACCAATCTGGCCGAAAGCCTGCGTCTGAAGCTGCAGACCCAGGATTTGAAAGGCGATCAGCTACGCTGGTTGGGCGACTTGCTCAAGCGTCATCGCGGCGCGTGCCCGATTACCATGGAGTACACCAGCCCCGATGCGAAGACCTTGCTGCAGTTTGGCGAGACCTGGCGAATCGACCCGGCGGATGCCTTGATTCAAGCCCTGCGTGACCAGTTCGGGCGAGACAACGTCTTCCTCCAATACCGTTGACCGGCAGGTGGTACCAGAATGCCTGCCCGCAACCTGAATTTTTAATCTCGACCTTAGCGCGCCTCTCCCTTAAGGTAGGGCGCGAATAGACAACCGGCCGGCCCAAGCTCATTTGGGACACGACCCAAGACGGACGCCTATGAACCCGAATTTTCTAGATTTC
>NZ_JBIUWQ010000089.1:10729-13451 GCF_044743525.1 Pseudomonas sp. NPDC087598
AATCAAAAGCAAAAATAGAACACCAACAAAGACTGAAGAAAATAAAACAGAAATTACTATATAACGAACAGCCGATCGCCGACCTGCAAGCCAAGATCGAAGAGTTGCGCTTGGTCGGTAATGACAATTCGCTGAATATCGGCGATGAGATCTCCCGCCTGCAAGACAAGAGCAAAACGCTGACCGAGGACATCTTCGGCAAGCTGACCAGCTGGCAGATCGCACGCTTGGCGCGTCACCCGAAACGTCCTTACACCCTGGACTACATCGAACACATCTTTACCGAGTTCGACGAATTGCACGGCGACCGCCACTTCTCCGACGACGCTGCCATCGTTGGCGGTATCGCCCGCCTGGACGACCAGCCAGTGATGATCATCGGCCATCAGAAGGGCCGTGAAGTGCGCGAGAAAGTTCGCCGCAACTTCGGCATGCCGCGTCCTGAAGGCTACCGCAAGGCTTGCCGTCTGATGGAGATGGCTGAGCGTTTCAAAATGCCGATTCTGACCTTCATCGACACCCCGGGCGCCTATCCTGGGATCGACGCTGAAGAGCGCAACCAGAGCGAAGCCATCGCCTGGAACCTGCGTGTGATGTCGCGCCTGAAGACCCCGATCATCGCCACCGTGATCGGTGAAGGTGGTTCCGGCGGTGCATTGGCGATTGGTGTCTGCGATCAGTTGAACATGCTGCAATATTCGACCTACGCGGTTATTTCGCCGGAAGGTTGCGCATCGATTCTGTGGAAAACCGCCGAAAAAGCGCCGGATGCCGCTGAAGCGATGGGCATCACTGCTGAGCGTCTGAAAGGCCTGGGTATCGTCGACAAGGTGATTGGCGAGCCTCTGGGCGGCGCACACCGTGATCCGGCCGCTGCGGCTGCATCGATCCGTGCCGAGCTGAGCTCGCAACTGGCGATGCTGAAGAAGTTCGACAACGAAGCGCTGTTGAAGCGCCGTTACGATCGACTGATGAGCTACGGTCTCTAAGCCGACAGCAATACCCCTGTAGGAGTGAGCCTGCTCGCGATGAGGGCGTAACATTCAACCAATGTGTTGGCTGTTACACCGCTATCGCGAGCAGGCTCACTCCTACATTTGTTTGGGGCAAAGAGATAGATATGGAGCAGTCCATGATTGATTTGCCTTCCCGGCTTCTGCTGAATCTTGAGCCGTGGCGCAACGCTGCTCATTGGCGCATCGCGTTTTCCGGTGGGCTCGATTCCACCGTCCTCCTGCATCTGCTTGCTCAACTCGCCAAAACCGAATCCCTCCCGACGCTCAGTGCCATCCATGTCCATCACGGCCTTCAGGCTGCGGCTGATGCGTGGCCGCAACATTGCCAGTCCGTCTGCGATGCGCTGGGTGTGCCGTTGCGGATCGAGCGAGTGACAGTGAAGCTCGGAGCGAGTCTGGAGCGGGCAGCGCGGGATGCGCGTTATGCGCTGTTCAGTTCGTTGACTCGAGCCAATGACGTGCTGCTGACCGGGCAGCACCGTGACGATCAGGCTGAAACGCTGATGTTTCGTCTGTTGCGCGGTGCCGGAGTTAGAGGTTTGTCAGGCATGCCGGGTGAGCGACCGCTGGGGCAGGGGGTTCTTGTCCGACCCTTGCTCGATATCACTCGGGCCGAATTGGAAACTTATGCGCTGGCCCATCAACTGCGCTGGATCGAAGACCCGTCGAATCAGGACTCGCAGTTCTCGCGCAATTATCTGCGCCAGCAAGTCATCCCGCTGCTGACTGAACGCTGGCCGCAAGCACAGGCCAGCATGGCCCGCAGCGCTGCGCATCTGCGCGAAGCGCAAGGCCTGCTCGATGAGTTGGCACAGATGGATCTGGCTCAGGCGCAAACCCCGGATGAATTCGCATGGCTGGGTCTGCCCTCGCTGGAACTGGCGCCGCTGGCAGAGTTGTCGGCGGCCCGTCAGCGCAATGCGTTGAGTCATTGGCTCGAACCACTCACGCGCCTGCCCGACACTGACCATTGGTCGGGTTGGACAAATCTTTGCGACGCCGCCCAGAGTGCTTCACCTGTGTGGCGTCTGGCCGATGGTGAACTGCACCGCAGCGCCGGCCGATTGTGGTGGCTCAGCGGCGATTGGTTGTGCCCGCCGATGATCGGCTGCGAGTGGCAGGCCCCGACCTCAGCGCTACGCTTGCCCGATAACGGGCGAGTCATGTTCAGCGGTCAGACTCCTGGCGGGCCGCTGCGCATTGCCTATCGGCAGGGCGGCGAAGTGATGCATCTGGCCGAACGGGGTCATCGCGACCTCAAGCGCCTGCTCAACGAGCGTGCGGTGCCAGGCTTCGTGCGTGGCAGATTGCCGCTGCTGTTTCGCGGCGAAGAATTGCTCGCGGTGGCGAACCTGCCGGGCCTTGATGGCAATGCGCAGGAAGGCTGGAAATTGCATTGGCAGCCAATAGACGAAGATCAAGGTTTGAGATGAAAGGGGCATTCCGGTAGACTACGCTCCCTTCTTGATACAACTTCTGTGGATTCGCCTGAATTGCAGGAGTTGCCGATTACCAAGCAGTCTTTGCTGGGCGATTCCAAAAAATGTGTAGCGAGCAACGTACCGGTGTTTCATCTGCCGGTCTGTCCCAACGCGGCGGTTTTTTTGAAAGGTGCACTGTGATTAATGCAGGTGATCGGGGGCTTCGGCCTTCCTTCGCTTTCCCCGGCGGCTCGTACCGCTTTAACGCAGACTTCTAGGGTTTTT
>NZ_JBIUWQ010000090.1:0-12692 GCF_044743525.1 Pseudomonas sp. NPDC087598
CGGCGCCCCTGCATTCGTGCCTCCCCCCCACCGCTCCCTGTATACCCCGGGCTCTGCGCCCACTCTATTAAACGCGCACTCACCAGTTCACGCCAAAAAACCATGCGCAACTTGACTGCGTCGGAAGCCGGTTCTGCTGTGGCTTTTCGTCGCATGTGGCGCTTTTCGAGAATTATTGTATACAAAAAAATAATTCATTGTGTTCTATTTGTTTGCATCGGACTGCGGCACAAAACCGCAGTCCCCCGACTTTCCCTATAACAAAATGAGGACGGCACCATGAGCGCTTTAACCTTGAAAGTCGCAGTCAACCTGGTCAACGAAGCCATCAGCGCAGGGCGGGGCATCAACGCCGCGCCGCTGACCATCGCGGTACTCGATACCGGCGGCCACCTGATCACTCTGCAACGCGAAGACGGCGCCAGCCTGCTGCGCCCGCAGATCGCCATCGGCAAAGCCTGGGGCGCCATCGCGCTGGGCAAGGGCTCACGCCTGCTGGCGCTCGACGCACAACAACGTCCGGCGTTTATCGCTGCGCTGAACAGCATGGGCCAGGGCAGCGTCGTGCCGGCACCGGGTGGTGTGCTGATCCGCGATCAGGCGGGGAACGTGCTGGGTGCGATCGGCATCAGCGGCGATCTGTCGGACATTGATGAACAGGTGGCAATCAAAGCGGTAGAGGCGCTGGATCTGCGCGCGGATGCGGGCGTGGCTTCCTGATCTGAACGCAATCACCTCCGGTTGGCATTGAGGTGGTGACGAAGCGGGGTGGCGTCGATAGACTGCCGCCCCGTTTTTGTATCAAGGAAGATCAGCGTGAAAACGCTCGTTGGTATTTCTCTGGCCACGGCCATGACCCTCTGCACCCCCTTTCTGCACGCCGCCGAACCGCTGGACGCTGACGAAATCGCGTTCCAGGCGCTTAGCCCGGTGGTTTCCGCACTGCTCAACGCCGACGATGTAGCCGAGTTGATGGAACGGGCCGAGAAGCTCGAAGACACCGATACCCTGCAGGCCATTGCGGTTTACCTGGCCGCCAGCCGTGAAGATCCCAAGCAACTGAAGGCGCCTTATCAGGTCGCTGCACTGTTCGCCCGCCGTGGCGACGACAAACTGGCACTGCGCTTTCTAAAAGAGGCCGATGATCGCGGCCTGTGGTTCGGCCCGTTGCTGGCGGGTGACGAGGACTTTTCCGAGCTGCGCGACACCGCTACCTATAAATCCGTTCTGGCCAATGCTCAGGAGCGCTACAAGAAAATCGCCGTCGGCAAGGTCGGTGCGATTTCGGTGCTCAACCCGTCCGCCGGCATTCCCGCGCCCAAGGCCTGTCGTCCGGTGGTGGTGTGGCTGCACGGTTACGGCATCAACGGTGAGCTTGATGAAAGTGATCAGCCGCTGGCAGATACCGGCGCAATCATTCTCGGCATCAATGGCACGGAAATGATCAATGCCACCAACAGTTTCCGCTGGATCGGCCCGGGTTTCGAAGGCACGCACAAGGTTGTGCAGAAAGGCCTGAAAGAGCTGGAAGCGCAGCAATGCATCGACCGCAAGCGCGTCTACCTGATGGGCTTCTCTCAAGGTTCGCAACACGCGGGCGCCTTGCTGGCCGAGCATCCGGAGGATTACGCGGGCGCGCTGCTGGTATCGCCCGGAGGCATGCAGCCGACACCGACGGTGAGCAAGGCACACGGCAAAAGAGTGTTTGTGATCAACGGCAAAAAAGAAGGGCCGGGCAATCAGCAGATGACGGTCGATTTCCGCCAACTGTTCAGTGAAGGCAACGAGGTGAAATCCCGTACCCATGAAGGTGGACACTTCTACCCGGATGACTGGAAAACTTCGTTTCCGCAGGCGTTGCGTTGGGTGATGGGGGAGGAGGGTTGAGATCGAAAGATCGTTGAGAATGTGGGGTGCCTGCTTGATCTCTGGCGTCTGATCGATAGCCATCGCTGGCAAGCCAGCTCCCACAGGTTTCTGCGTCGAACGTGGATTTTGCAAGCAACATAAACCAACTGCCACAGGTTTCTGTGTTGATATCAGATTCAGCAATCAACACAAATCCCTGTGGGAGCTGGCTTGCCAGCGATGGCGGACTGACTGACACATCAAGATAAAAGCCTGTCACAGCCAGATGGATCACTGCAGTCTAGCCTTCTGATGAACTCATCAGCGTAGGGGGCAATGGATTGCCTGATCTTCCTGCATCACATCGTCTGCGAACCGGCCGCTATGCCGAGCAGCAGCGAATCTACTTGCTTACCACCAACACACTGAATCGCGAACCTGTATTTGCCGATTTCGCTTTGGGCAGATTAGTGGTTCATCAATTTCGCCGGGCACAAAATCTTGGTTTGGCAAAATCATTGGCATGGGTTGTCATGCCTGACCACTTTCATTGGCTCGTTGAACTGGAAAACTGTTCTCTTCGCAAACTGATGCGCGAGACCAAGTCTCTGATTGCCCGTGAAGTGAATCTTTCAAGTGGTAGAAGTGGGCCGCTTTGGCAGCAGGGTTTCCATGACCGCGCGTTGAGGCGGGAAGATGATCTGGTGAAAATGGCGCGCTATGTAGTGGCCAACCCATTGCGAGCAGGCTTGGTGGAAAAGCTCGGCGACTATCCGCTGTGGGATGCTATCTGGGTTTGATCCAGGACCGAGTCGCCGCCATCGCTGGCAAGCCAGCTCCCACAGGTTTCTATGTCGAACACAGATTCGGCAGGCAACATAAACCTCTGTGGGAGCTGGCTTGCCAGCGATAGCCGCGCCACGGTCTATCAGTCCGGCTCGCAGCCTTTGAGTACCAAGCGAATAATCGTCTGCGCTGCCGCTTCGTAATCCGCCTCGTCCAGCTTGTCCTTGCCGGTGACCGCAGAAATCTGCCAGTCGAAATCGGCGTAGGTCTGGGTCGCGGCCCAGATGCTGAACATCAGGTGATTGGGGTCGATCGGGGCGATCTGGCCACGGTCGATCCAGCTCTGGATGCAGTCGATGTTGTGCTTGGCTTGGCCGTTGAGCTGCTCGACCAGGTCGGCGCTCAGGTGCGGGGCGCCGTGCATGATTTCACTGGCGAACACCTTGGAGGCGAAGGGCAGGTCGCGGGAAATGCGGATCTTCGAGCGGATGTAGCCGCTGAGCACTTCGCTCGGCACGCCGTCCGGGTTGAACGGTGTCGACGCCTGCAGGATCGGCACGATGATACTTTCCAGCACCTCGCGATAGAGGTTTTCCTTGGACTTGAAGTAGTAGTAGACGTTGGGCTTGGGCAATCCTGCCTTGGCGGCGATGTCACTGGTTTTGGTCGCAGCGAAGCCCTTGTCGGCAAACTCCTCACTGGCGGCACGCAGGATCAGTTCTTTGTTGCGCTCGCGGATTGTGCTCATAAACCCGGTGGTTCCTTGCCTGTTCTGGCGGTTGCGCATGGTAGCACCGGCCTCGCGCGGCGCTCAAGAATGCCCCGTGTGGTCTGTGGTCGCGTTATGCTTCGCAACATTCATACATAGAAGGAAACAGGATTCATGGCAGGAAGCAGTTTGCTGGTGCTGGTCGACGATATTGCCACGGTTCTGGATGACGTGGCGTTGATGAGCAAAATGGCCGCCAAGAAGACCGCCGGGGTGCTCGGCGATGATCTGGCGCTCAATGCCCAGCAGGTCTCCGGCGTGCGCGCCGAGCGGGAAATCCCCGTGGTCTGGGCGGTGGCCAAGGGCTCGTTCGTCAACAAACTGATTCTGGTACCGTCGGCGTTGGCGATCAGTGCGTTCGTGCCGTGGCTGGTGACACCGCTGTTGATGGTCGGAGGCGCGTACCTGTGTTTCGAAGGTTTCGAGAAACTCGCGCACAAATTCCTGCACAGCAAGACTGAAGATGACGTGGGGCACGCGCAACTGACCGAGGCCGTAGCCGATCCGGCAACCGATCTGGTGGCATTCGAGAAGGACAAGATCAAAGGTGCGATCCGCACTGACTTCATTCTCTCGGCAGAAATTATCGCCATCACCCTCGGCACCGTGGCCGATGCCTCGCTGACTCAGCAGGTCATCGTGATGTCTGGCATCGCGATTGTGATGACGGTCGGGGTTTATGGTCTGGTGGCGGGCATCGTCAAACTCGACGACCTCGGTCTGTGGCTGACACAGAAGCCGGGACAAGTGGCGAAGAAAATCGGCAGCGGTATTTTGACGGCGGCGCCGTACATGATGAAAACCCTGTCGGTGGTCGGCACGGCGGCGATGTTCCTGGTGGGCGGCGGCATCCTCACTCACGGCATTCCGGTTGCGCATCACTGGATTGAGAGCGTTGGCGCGGCAGCGGGGAGTGCCGGGTTTGTGGTGCCGGTGTTGCTCAATGGTGTGGCGGGGATTATTGCCGGTGCGGTGGTGTTGGCGGTGGTTGCTGTCGTCGGCAAAATCTGGAAAGCAGTGAAGAACTAACCTGCAACACAACCTTTGTAGGAGTGAGCCTGCTCGCGATAACAGTGTGTCAGTCACACATTCATGACCTGATACACCGCTATCGCGAGCAGGCTCACTCCTACAGTTTGATCTTTGTGGTGCCATGAAAAAGGGCCATTCGACTCGCATCGAATGGCCCTTTTTTGTGTCTGCCGAAAGTTACTCGGCGATCTGCAACTTGCGTGATTCGGTGTACACGTAACGCACTTTCTCGTATTCGAACGGCGAGTTCAGTTGACCGTAACGGAAGCTGGTCTGGTAGCGCTTGTCGACCGCGCGCAGGGCCCAGATTTCCGGGTGGTTGGAACTGACTTCCGAGACGTTGAGGAAGTTGATCGCCGATTCGGCGGTGTAGTCGACGGCAAGGCCTGCGGTATCACGAATGTTCGACGGGCCGAGGATCGGCAGGACGAAGTACGCGCCACCCGGTACGCCGTAGAAGCCCAGAGTCTGCCCGAAGTCTTCGCTCTGGCGCGGCAGGCCCATCGCGGTGGCCGGATCCCACAGGCCGGCAATGCCGATCGTGGTGTTGAGCAACAGGCGCGCAGTAGTCTCCATCGAACGCTGGCCCTTGAACTGCAACAGGCTGTTGACCAGGTTCGGCACATCGCCAAGGTTGTTGAAGAAGTTGCTCACGCCCGTCCGCACGAAGCTTGGCGTGATGTAGCGATAGCCATCGACTACCGGCAGGAACACCCATTGGTCAAAGCGGTAGTTGAAGTGGTAGACACGACGGTTCCACTCTTCCAGCGGGTCATAGACGTTCAGCGCGTTGAGCGTCGAACGCTCGAACTCACGCTGATCCAGCCCCGGGTTGAACTTGAGTTTCGACAACGGCTCCTTGAAACCGTCACTGTCGACGACCACCGGTGCATTGGCTTTGCTGTTGTCGGCCTGGGCCACGCCTGCACAGAGTAACGCTGCAAACAGCAGGAGATATTTAGCCACGGAAGAACTCCAGCATGGCGTCGCTGTTGACGCGGTAATTAAGGTTGCCGCAATGGCCGCCCAGTGGGTAAACGGTCAGGCGATCGCCGAATGTCTTGCGCAGGAAACCGAGGTCGCCCGGGCCGAGGATCACGTCGTCGGCGTTGTGCATCACGGCGATTTTCGGGCTGTCGTGCAGATAATCCTTCAGCGCATACAGGCTGACCTGGTCGATCAGTTGCAACAGGCTGCCGCCGTCGGTGCGGGCACGCCACATCGGAATCACCTGTTCGGTCAGGTAGCAGTCGAAGTCGCATTGCAGCGCACGCTTGAGGAACGGCGTGAGGCTGGTGCCTTCGGTGATCGGGAATTTCGGTGGTGTGATCAGGCCGCGACGGTTGATCAGGTCCGACGTGAAGGCGATGTCGGCTGCCGAGAAGCGGAACGAGGTGCCGATCAGCATCGCCATCTGTTCATTGGTCAGGTGTTGCTTGGACTGCTGGAAGTCGTAGAGAAGCGCATCGTTGAGGTCGATGTAGCCTTTCTGCTGGAAGTAGCGGGTCAATTTGCCCAGTACCAGTTCATAGAACGTGGTGCTGTTGTTGATGCCCTTCACCTCGGTCTGTACCAGCTTGTCGAGATTGGTGATCGAGGTATAGAGGTTGACCGGCGGGTTGAGCAACAGGACTTTCTTGAAGTTGAAGCTGCGGCGGGTTTCATCCAGATGCGCGACAAACGCGGCATCCAGAGCGCCGAGGCTGTAACCGCTGAGGTAGTAGTCAGTGACCGGCACTTTCGGGTTTTGCGCCCGCACGGCCTGCATCACGCGGTACATGTCTTCGGCGTCTTCCTTGGTCACGCCGGGGGTGGCGAAGCGTGAAGCGGCGCTGATGAAGTCGAAACTGGTCGGCGACGACAACTGCACGACGTGGTAACCGGCCTTGTAGTAGAGCTTTTTCAGGTATTCGTTGAGCGTGCTGTCGTAGCGCGCACCGGTGCCGGCGATCAGGAAGATCAGCGGTGCCGGTTTGTCCTGGGTGGCGATGCGATAAGTGAGCTTTTTCACCGCCCAGAAGTTGTCCGGCAGGATGAATGCCCGCTCCGGGCGCAAGGTGACGCTGCGGTCCGACTGATTGATGTCGTCATCCAGCGGCAGCTCCGGGCGCAAGTCCGGCGGCGTTGTGGCGATGGTAGCCTCGAACGGGTTGGTCAGGGGATAGCCATAGCTGGCGGCATCGATATCCACCGCCAGTGCGGACGCACTCAGAATAAGGCCGCTGAACAGCGCGGCGAAGCGCAAGGAACGGAGCATGACTAGATCCCTTAGAGGAAGGTGCCGAATGAAGTTCGCAGGCTATGACCACGGGGTTTGCGCCAAAGTGCCATGCTGCGGCACCAAATTAGGCAGAATTCGGAGTAATAGTAGCTGGACGATACACTTTGCACCGTCCGGATGAACAGTTAACTGTTGTTAGCGCTTGCGTATGGATGGCGGCAGATTAAGCTGGCCGCCGATTTCCGAAGATTGGAGTGTTTCATGTCCCGCCGCTTGCCCGTGATTCTGCTGCTCGTTCTGCTGCCGTTATGGCTGGCCGCCAGTTATGGCGCCCGTTACGGTTTTATGGAGGACGGGCAGTGGGTCGGCATCTGCGTCGATGAGGCCAGCCGTTGGGAATGTCAGCTGCGCTCCAACCTGGGCTTGATGATTCACTTCAAGGTGTTGGGCTGGACGGCGCTGGGTGCGGCGCTGCTCGGTTTTGTCGTGCCGGGGCGAGCAGGGTGGTGGCTGGCGGTACTGGCGCTGGTGGTCGGGTTACCGGCGCTGGCGTTGTACAACACCACGTTGGCGGTGTTTGCGGTGGTGATTGCCGGGTTGCGCCTGGTCAGAGCTTCCCGTAGCGCCTGACAGTCAGCCATCGCGAGCAGGCTCGCTCCCACCTTTGGAATGCAATTCCCTGTGGGAGCGAGCCTGCTCGCGAAGAGGCCTGATGTCTCGCTGAAGATCAGACTTTTCGAACACCAAGACAGCGCCACAAAGCAGCCACCATCAACCCGCTGACCAACGCCCAACCCCACGCCTGCTGATTCAACAAGCCTTCCTCATACAGTTGCGGCGCAATGCCCGCACCGATGATAAAGGTCAGCAGAGCAATCTCCCGGCGCGGCACGCTGACCGGGCGGCACAGATAAACGAGCGCCGGCAGAATGAACGCCACGCTGGCGAAGCTGCGATAACGCGCATCAAACACCATCTCCAGCATCATCACCGCCGCTGCAAATCCTGCCGCGGCTACCAGCCAGCCGGCACGACGCTCCAGCAGGTTAAAGGCTTTTTCACGCCAGCCGATACGAGCGCTCAATGTCAGCGCCGCATGCGCGAGCACCAACAGATTGAGCGCCGTCAGCAAGCCGACCCATAGCCATTCGCTGTTGAATCGTGTGGTCACTCGCGCCAGATCGCCCCAGGCGCCAATCGAACAAGCGGCGAGGGCGCCCAGTAGCGGCAACACCAGTGCTGAGCGCGTCGTGCGAACCCGGCCACCGAGAATCAGTGTGCCGAGGAAGATCAGTCCGCCGACCGCCAGCCATTCTTTCCAGTACGGCACGTTGGTCACGGGGCCGGCCAGTACGCCTTTGTCCTGACGATCAGCGTCAAACAGCCCCCAATAGCCGCCAACCGCGCCTTCGCTCGCGCGTTTCCACGGCTGGTCAAAGGCTTCAATCAGGTTGTAATGCCAGCCTTCTTTCTCGGCCATCGCGACAAACCCACGAATGAACTTGGCTTCGTTGACCCGGCTCGGCAGCGCGGTCTCACGCTGGCGGCCTTCGCTCGGCCAGCCGGTTTCGCCAATCATCACGTTCTTGGGGGCGAACTTGTTACCGAACACCTGACGCACATCCGCGACATGTTGCAGGGCCGCGTCGATGTTCGACGGATCATCTTCCCAGTACGGCAGCAGGTGAATGGTCAGGAAGTCCACCGCCGGCGCGACTTCCGGATGCTTGAGCCAGAATTCCCAGACATCGGCGTAGGTGACCGGCTGCTTGACCTGGCTTTTGACCTTGTTGATCAATCGGGCCAATTGCGCGCCGGTGACTTCCTTGCGCAGCAACGCTTCGTTGCCGACGATCACCGCACTGACCACGTCCGGGTTGGCGTTGGCCGAGGCGATCAGCAGGTCGACTTCCTTCTCGGTGTCCACCGGGTTGCTGTTGACCCAGGCGCCGATCATCAGCTTCAAGCCATGTTTACGCGCCAGATCCGGCAACGCTTCGAGACCGGTCATGGAATACGTGCGGATGCATTCAAAGCGCGTCGCCAGCAAGGCGAGGTCCGCATCCATACGCTCCGGGCGCAGCTTGAACGGCACGTCGAATGGTGACTGACCTTTATCGAAAGGGGTATAGGAGGCGCATTGCAGCTTGTGCGTCGGGGTGGCGGCGTCCGGCAGGATCACCGGTTTGCCGAGGCCGTACCAGAAGCCGCCAAGGGCGAACACGCCAAGCAGGCAGGCGAAGATATAAGGAAGAAAAGGCAAGCGGGAAGTCGCGGACATGGTCAGGCCGAGTGGCTGCAAAGCGACGCATGTTACCTGCATTTAACCGGGGGTTGGTGGCCCGGATGATTTTGACATGCAAAGTTCGGGCGGATTGTCTGGCGTCAATTATTCAGACGCGATTAATGGCTTTCTGATGTCGTTTCTCGTTGTCTTGAGGTCGCTGACAGAGCAGGTCGCGTACGGCGTGAGGTTGATGATCAAAGCGTCAGCACTCCACTGATGTTCGAACGAGTTTGCGGTCAGGCGTGATGGGGGCGCTGTGCACCATAACAATACGTTGACGCCGCTCGGCATCCGTCGGGCGCAGCATTTCGGGGAAGTAACGATGAAGATGCGACGACTTTTAGGCGCAGGTGCCGCTCTGGTGCTTGCGATGAGTTCCACATTTGCCAGCGCTGAAAAACAGACCCTGAACATCGGTTACGTTGACGGCTGGTCTGACAGCGTCGCGACCACCCACGTGGCTGCCGAAGTGATCAAGCAGAAACTCGGCTACGACGTGAAACTGCAAGCCGTCGCCACCGGGATCATGTGGCAAGGCGTTGCCACCGGCAAACTCGACGCCATGCTCTCGGCCTGGCTGCCGGTGACTCACGGCGAATACTGGGCGAAGAACAAGGATCTGGTCGTCGATTACGGCCCGAACTTCAAGGATGCGAAAATCGGCCTGATCGTGCCGGAGTATGTGAAAGCCAAGTCGATCGAAGACCTGAAAACCGATGACACCTTCAAGAACCGCATTGTCGGCATCGACGCCGGATCGGGCGTAATGCTTAAAACCGATCAGGCGATCAAGGATTACGGTCTCGACAAATACAGCCTCAAGGCCAGTTCCGGCGCCGGCATGATCGCCGAGCTGACCCGTGCCGAGAAGAAAAACGAATCCATCGCCGTCACCGGTTGGGTGCCGCACTGGATGTTCGCCAAGTGGAAACTGCGCTTCCTCGACGACCCGAAAGGCGTGTACGGCGCAGCTGAAACCGTCAACAGCATCGGCAGCAAGGAACTGGCAGCCAAGGCGCCGGAAGTGGCGAAGTTCCTGAAGAACTTCCAGTGGGCATCGAAAGACGAAATCGGCGAAGTGATGCTGGCGATTCAGGACGGTGCCAAACCTGAAGCCGCTGCCAAGGATTGGGTGGCCAAGCACCCGGATCGCGTAGCTGACTGGACCAAATAACCCGAAATAGCTTTTGTTCACCGCGAACCCTGTGGGAGCGGGCTTGCCCGCGATAGCGGTCCGTCAGTTAACTAACAAGTTGGCTGACACGACGCCATCGCTGGCAAGCCAGCTCCCACAGTTTTGTGTGTGCTTGAAATTGGCAAAAGTGTCATGGCGTTCTACTACTAAGGTCGTCTGGAACCTCTCCCGCAGCCGCATACATTAGCTATGTTCCAACAATAATCTGTGCTGCGAGGATAAAAACAATGAACGACAGCATTTACCTCTCGATTCAAAACAGTCCCCGATTCAAGGAGCTGGTGCGAAAAAGGGAAAAGTTCGCCTGGATACTCTCGGCGATCATGCTCGGGCTCTACTCCGGATTCATTCTTCTGATCGCCTATGGCCCACAAGTGCTGGGGGCGAAACTCAGTCCCGAGTCTTCGATCACCTGGGGCATCCCGATCGGTGTCGGCCTGATTGTCTCGGCTTTCATCCTGACCGCTATCTATGTGCGCCGCGCCAATGGCGAGTTTGACGACCTGAACAATGCGATTCTCAAGGAGGCTCAGCAATGATCCGGCGTCTACTGGCTCTTCTGAGCGTCTCGGCGTTCGCGCCGGCCTTGTGGGCGGCTGATGCCCTGACCGGCGAAGTCCACAAACAACCCCTCAACGTCGCAGCGATCGCCATGTTCGTGGTGTTTGTCGGTGCCACGCTGTGCATCACTTACTGGGCGTCCAAACGCAACAAGTCGGCCGCCGACTACTATGCGGCGGGCGGCAAGATCACCGGTTTCCAGAACGGTCTGGCGATTGCCGGTGACTATATGTCGGCAGCGTCCTTCCTGGGGATTTCCGCGCTGGTGTTCACCTCCGGCTACGATGGCCTGATCTATTCGATCGGCTTCCTGGTGGGCTGGCCGATCATTCTGTTCCTGATCGCCGAACGTCTGCGTAACCTGGGTAAATACACCTTTGCCGACGTGGCGTCCTACCGCCTCGGGCAAACCCAGATCCGCACGCTGTCTGCCTGCGGTTCGCTGGTGGTGGTGGCGTTCTATCTGATCGCGCAAATGGTTGGCGCGGGCAAGCTGATCCAGTTGCTGTTCGGCCTCGACTATTACGTGGCGGTGATTCTGGTCGGTATCCTGATGTGCATGTACGTGCTGTTCGGCGGCATGTTGGCGACCACTTGGGTGCAGATCATCAAGGCTGTGCTGTTGCTGTCCGGTGCCTCGTTCATGGCGCTGATGGTGATGAAGCACGTCAACTTCGACTTCAACATGCTGTTCTCCGAGGCGATCAAGGTTCACCCCAAAGGTGAGGCGATCATGAGCCCGGGCGGTCTGGTGAAAGATCCGATTTCGGCGTTCTCGCTGGGTCTGGCGCTGATGTTCGGTACCGCTGGCCTGCCGCACATTCTGATGCGCTTCTTCACCGTGAGTGACGCAAAAGAAGCGCGCAAGAGCGTGCTGTATGCGACCGGTTTCATTGGTTACTTCTACATCCTGACCTTCATCATCGGCTTCGGCGCGATCTTGCTGGTCAGCACCAATCCGGCCTTTAAAGATGCGGCGGGCGCTTTGCTCGGCGGCAACAACATGGCGGCGGTGCATCTGGCTGACGCGGTGGGCGGCAGTATCTTCCTTGGCTTTATCTCAGCGGTGGCGTTTGCGACCATTCTGGCGGTAGTGGCGGGTCTGACTCTGGCCGGTGCTTCGGCGGTGTCTCATGACCTGTATGCCAGTGTGATCAAGAAGGGCAAGGCCAACGACAAGGATGAGATTCGCGTTTCGAAGATCACCACGATTGCGCTGGGTGTGCTGGCCATAGGACTGGGCATTCTGTTCGAAAGCCAGAACATCGCGTTTATGGTCGGTCTGGCGTTCTCGATTGCGGCTAGCTGCAACTTCCCGGTGCTGTTGCTTTCGATGTACTGGAAGAAGCTGACCACTCGTGGCGCGATGATTGGCGGGTGGTTGGGACTGGTGAGTGCGGTGGGGCTGATGATTCTTGGGCCAACCATTTGGGTGCAGATTCTGCATCATGAGAAGGCGATCTTCCCTTACGAGTATCCGGCGCTGTTTTCGATGATTATTGCTTTTGTCGGCATCTGGTTCTTCTCGATTACTGACAAGTCGGCGGCAGCGGACAATGAGCGGGCGCTGTTCTTCCCGCAATTTGTGCGTTCGCAGACTGGGTTGGGGGCGAGTGGGGCGGTTTCGCATTGATTGCTTGATGCTTTGACGTTGTAGTGAATGCCCCGGTTGAGAGATCGGGGCATTTTTTTGTGGGCGGTAATCGGTTTGTTTTTTGGGTTGGGGGCATATCCGTTGCTGCGGGTGGTGCTGATTAGGGTTCCGCCCTTACGGCGGGTCACCTTTTCCAAGCGCCGAAAAGGTAACCCAAAAGGCTTTACCCTGACGTACGGCCCTCGCTGTGGCTCGGGTTCCTTCGCTGCGGGATTGATCCGGGCGCATCGCCTACGGTTTGCTTCGCTGCACCTCCTCTCGATGCATTTGGCTGCGCCAAACGGTCGCTGCGCTCCCACCCCCGGATCAATCCCTCCACTCAGCCTGCCGACGGGCGCC
>NZ_JBIUWQ010000091.1:0-12532 GCF_044743525.1 Pseudomonas sp. NPDC087598
CAATTCGACGATCAGGATCATGCTCTGCTGGAAACATCGAAAGCGAATGTACTTGAGCTAATTGAAATGCAACGGCACATTGCTGAGGATGTAGTCGACTCTGCCATGGGAGATTTCGTCATCCATGTGCAAGGCTTCGAGGTTGTCGGTGATGGCGCCCAGCCAAGGCTCCATTTTTTCCGCTTCGGTGCCGGGCAGGAAGCCGATCTCCTGGTCGAGGCCCTGCACACTGCGGGTGGCAATAATGCGGCGATAACGCTTGCTGACCATGGTCTGCTCAATCGCAGCGGCCAGCGCCAGAATGGTTTTACCGGAGCCGGCGGCACCGGACAGGTTGACCAGATGAATGTCCGGATCGAGCAACGCATACAGCGCCAGGCTCTGATAGATGTCGCGCGGCTTGAGCCCCCACGCCTCCTGATGCAACAGCGGTTCCTGATGCAGGTCGAGGATCAGCAAGCGGTCTTCTTCAATCTCCTTGATCCAGCCAACGAAGCCCTGTTCATCAATGATGAATTCGTTGATGTGCACCGCTGGCAGGTTGTCGATCAATTGCACCTGGTGCCAGGTGCGGCCGTGGTCCTGACGGGTTTCGACCTTGCTCACACGGTCCCAGAAAGAGCCGGTCATGTTGTGATAGCCGTTGGGCAACAGGGACACGTCGTCGACCAGTTGGTCGGTGCTGTAGTCCTCGGCATCGATGCCGCAGGCGCGCGCCTTGAGGCGCATGTTGATGTCTTTGGTGACCAGCACCACCGGTTTTTTCGGGTCGCGGGTGTGCAGGTCGATCAGTTGGTTGATGATTTTGTTGTCGTTCAGATGCTCGGGCAGAATCAGGTTCGACTCAGCCTGCTTGCTCATCAGAATTGACAGCAAACCCTTCGGGCCACCCTTGCCGCGCTGAATCGGCACACCCAGTTCGACGTCTTCCGGGGAAGCATCGCCCAGGGTCTTGTCGATCAGCCGGATGGCTTGGCGGCATTCGGCGGCCACGCTGTGATGCCCACTCTTGAGCTTGTCCAGCTCCTCAAGCACGGTCATCGGGATCGCGACGTGGTGTTCTTCGAAATTCAGCAGGGCGTTTGGATCGTGAATCAATACGTTGGTATCGAGTACATAAAGGATTGGCTGGTTGGAAGAAGGGCTACGTCCGTGATCATCCATACTCGGTCACCTTTGTCAGAGCCAGTAGACGCAATACCTGGGCGGTGCTGCGCCTCGAAGTGACTGCCGAAATCTCACCTGCGGAGATTCAAGTGACTGCAAACAAATGGGTCTTGGGAGACGCCACCTGTGTTGCAGGTTTCGGCGGTCTGTCTTCGTAATACTCCAAAACCCATGACATAAAAAAGCACTTTGACGGTTTTTTTAAGTTTATTTTGCAAAGTGACGAAAAGCCCTTGGCGGACCGCCCTGCCCCCGTTAGAGTCGGAAGTCCGCCTGCATCGAATTCCCTGTAAAAATTGCCCCAAGCCCAATGTTTCCGGGCTTTCTGCGTTTCTCAGCGAAACGCGTCCTGACAGTCTTCCCAACCGATCCCGCTTTGCGCGGTCTGCGTGATCAGCCACGGCATCGCCGTCTTCACGGCGTCCTGTTTCATGTTGAAATTGATCACCCCATGACGCCACAGCAGCATCAGGGTCA
Source organism: Pseudomonas sp. NPDC087598 (assembly GCF_044743525.1). Taxonomy (NCBI): domain Bacteria; kingdom Pseudomonadati; phylum Pseudomonadota; class Gammaproteobacteria; order Pseudomonadales; family Pseudomonadaceae; genus Pseudomonas; species Pseudomonas sp. NPDC087598. The sequence continues at coordinate 1,645 of NZ_JBIUWQ010000091.1, forward strand.
GCACCCGTTGCGCGCTCTGTGGCCCCTTGAGCTTGCCGGCGCCATCCTGGGCATCGATGTCCCACAACGCCACTTGCAGACCCTGGGTGTTGAAGAAACCTTGCGCATCGCTGCGGCGCTGGCCATCCGGCGGACGAAACAGCGGCACGTAGTTCTCCGGCAGTTTGTTCTTCACCAGGTCGGCACTGCGGCGCACTGAATCCTGCCAATCCTGCCAGTGGCTGTGGGAGCGGAACTCCCAACCTTGCACACCCACGCACTGTTGCGAAAACGCTGCTTGCAGGCTGCTCACCGAGCGATCAGCCAGCCGTGCCTGGATATCCTTGCCGAGCATGAAGAAGGTGCCGCTCATGTTCGACTTGCGCAGGTACTCGGTCAGCCAGTCGGTGTTGTCCGGTTGTGCGTTGGCAGCGCTGTCGAATGTCAGCACAAACAGTCGGTCATGCATCTCGTCGCCATTGCGCTCATAGTCGCCGAAACGATCGATTTCGCTGCTGGTCTGCGGGAACAGCGCGGCCTTGCGCAGCAGTTCGTCGAGGTACTGCAAATGGAAGATCCGGCTCGGCTCAGCCCACTTGGTGTAATAGCTGTCGTCGCTGACCACAAACTTGGCGGCCTGCTCGCGCAGGGTCGGCAGGTCTTCGACGAGGAAGCAGAACGACGCATCCTGATCGCAGCTCTGCTGGGCGAAGTTGTAGTTGGCCAGCAGGCGCTGCCAGAGGCGCTGGCGCAGGCTGTTGATCGCGTCGATATTGACCGTGCGCAGCCCCAGACGCTGGGCCAGCGCGGCGTCGTCCAGCGATTCGGTGCCGAGCAGGCCCCGGGCGAACATGAGGATTTCCGCCCGGGAAGCGACGTCAAACAGTGTCGGGCTGGTCAGTTGCTCTGGCCAGGTGCTGCGATCCAGCGTCGCCACATCGCCGGGGGCCGCGACGGCACCGAAGCTCAACAGCCATGCGGTGAATAAAAGAACAATGCGCAAAAGGGATGTCTCCATAACAAAACCCGCGCGGCACTATAGCTGATCCTGCCCAATTCCCCGCAGCAACACATATCCCCTGTGGGAGCGAGCCTGCTCGCGAATGCGGTGTATCAGTCGATATTTATGGTGAATCTGAATCCGATTTCGCGAGCAGGCTCGCTCCCACAGGGGGTTGAGTGAAGCCGTCGATCACCTATGGACTTGATAGCTGGAGTCAACACGGCCAACCCCCTAGAATCGCCCCCACGATTAAAGGAGACGACTTCATGCTGATGGTGATTTCCCCCGCCAAGACCCTCGATTACGAAACGCCGCCGGCGACCCAGCGCTTCACCCAGCCGCAATATCTCGACCATTCGCAGGAACTGATCCAGCAATTGCGCGACCTGACGCCGGCGCAAATCAGCGAGCTGATGCACGTCTCCGACAAGATCGGCGGGCTCAACGCCGCACGTTTCGGCAGCTGGACGCCCGCGTTTACGCCAGAAAACGCCAAGCAGGCGCTGCTCGCGTTCAAGGGTGACGTCTACACCGGTCTCGACGCGCAGTCCTTCAGCGAAGCGAACTTCGATTACGCGCAAAAACACCTGCGCATGCTCTCCGGCCTCTATGGCCTGCTGCGCCCGCTGGACCTGATGCAACCGTATCGTCTGGAGATGGGCACCAAACTGGCCAATGCCCGTGGCAAGGACTTGTATGCCTTCTGGGGCACGCGCATCAGCGAATGGCTGAACGAAGCGCTGGCCGATCAGGGTGACGACGTACTGCTGAACCTGGCGTCCAACGAATACTTTTCGGCGGTCAAACGCACAGCCCTGAACGCACGGATCATCAACACCGAGTTCAAGGATCAGAAGAACGGCCAGTACAAGATCATCAGCTTCTATGCGAAAAAGGCCCGTGGCCTGATGAGCCGCTTCGTGATCCAGGAAAAAATCAACGATCCGGCCCAGCTCAAGCAGTTCGATGTGCAGGGTTATCGCTACAGCGCCGAGCAATCGAAACCTGACAATCTGGTGTTTCTGCGCGACCACGCCCCCGAATAAAGCATGCCCAATGCACGACTCTTTCTATAAAGAGTCGTGCAGCTCGCACGATGTCAAAAATCCCTCGCCTTATTTCGCCATTTTTATGGCGCCAAAAAATAATCCCTGTCCTTTCTAATTTTAGTTTCACTCGACACTGATCATTTTTTTCAGTAGTGGCACCTAAATTTTTTCGCGGTAGTGGCACAAAACTATCTAACGCGATTAATCGCCTATATATAAAGGGCGAAACGTAAAGTGCTATCAAATTGAGACCAGTGCCATCTTCGACAATATTTCAAGAAATTTCAGATTTCGCGATGAGCGGACAGGAACTATGTCCAAATGCATAGCTCATACCACCGGTAACGATTCTCGCCGAGTTTGTACGAGATAACTTACGCAGAGCAGATAGCCATGTAACCAAGTTGTCACAGCAACTTGCCTAGATGACTAACTAGTCTGAAAACAACTCGAAGGACAGGAGATAGGCACCATTAATATCCCCTACAAGGCCATGGCCGCGCCCCTATAAACGTGCTCGCCTGAGCACCAAACCGCTTGATCTACGGGCCTTTCGCCTGACATCAAGCGCGCAAGACAAATGCACAAGAGTCTTCCCGACAGAAGAACCGCTGCATAACAGGGCACGTCATAACTATAAGGCCTGGTTGCGCACATCTTGAGTGCACTTATTTAGACACTCGGAACTTTGTATGCCTGCACACGGCATTGTGGCGCCTGTAAGCCGCACTTTCGAGTGCACTAATGAACGCTGAACACCATTAACTCCGGCCTTCTAAGGCCTGATATATTCCGAGGGAATTGCGATGCGCATCAGCATATTTGGTTTGGGTTACGTTGGCGCAGTATGTGCCGGTTGCCTGTCTGCACGGGGCCATGACGTGGTTGGCGTCGATGTTGCCAAAGACAAGATCGACATGATCAACGCTGGCAAATCCCCCATTGTTGAACCGGGCCTGGGCGAACTTCTGCAACAGGGTATCCAGACCGGTCGTCTGCGTGGCACGACCAACTTCGCCGAGGCGATTCGCGACACCGACCTGTCGATGATCTGCGTCGGTACGCCGAGCAAGAAGAACGGCGACCTGGAACTGAACTACATCGAGGCCGTGTGCCGCGAGATCGGTTTTGTTCTGCGTGAGAAAACCACCCGCCACACCATCGTCGTGCGCAGCACCGTATTGCCGGGCACCGTTGCCAACGTGGTGATCCCGATTCTCGAAGACTGCTCGGGCAAAAAGGCCGGCGTCGACTTCGGCGTTGCGGTCAACCCTGAGTTCCTGCGTGAATCCACCGCCATCGCCGACTACGACCTGCCACCGATGACCGTCATCGGCGAGTTCGACAAGGCTTCGGGCGACGTTCTGCAATCGCTGTACGAAGAACTCGACGCACCGATCATCCGCAAGGACATCGCCGTTGCCGAGATGATCAAGTACACCTGCAACGTCTGGCACGCGACCAAAGTGACCTTCGCCAACGAGATCGGCAACATCGCCAAAGCGGTCGGCGTCGATGGCCGTGAAGTGATGGAAGTGGTCTGCCAGGACAAGACCCTCAACCTGTCCCAGTACTACATGCGCCCGGGTTTTGCTTTCGGCGGCTCCTGCCTGCCAAAAGACGTTCGCGCCCTGACCTACCGCGCCGGTTCGCTGGACGTCGAAGCACCGCTGCTCAACTCGCTGATGCGCAGCAACGAATCGCAAGTGCAAAACGCTTTCGACATCGTTGAAAGCCACGACAAACGCAAAGTCGCCCTGCTCGGTCTGAGCTTCAAGGCCGGCACCGACGACCTGCGCGAAAGCCCGCTGGTGGAACTGGCCGAGATGCTGATCGGCAAGGGTTACGACCTGAGCATCTACGACAGCAACGTCGAGTACGCCCGTGTTCACGGTGCGAACAAGGACTACATCGAGTCGAAGATCCCCCACGTATCGTCCCTGCTCAATGCGGACTTCGATTCGGTGATCGACAACTCCGACGTGATCATCCTCGGCAACCGCGACGAGAAATTCCGCTCGCTGGCCCAGCAAGCACCGCATGGCAAACAGGTCATCGACCTGGTCGGCTTCATGGCCAAAGCCACCGACGCCGGTACTCGCACCGAAGGCATTTGCTGGTAAGGCAGCCCTGTAGGAGCTGTCGAGTGAAACGAGGCTGCGATCTTTTCGGGAGCACCAAAATCCCAAGCGAAAGATCAAAAGATCGCAGCCTTCGGCAGCTCCTACATGTACTTGCAAGTTTTTGTAAGCCTGCCTTAACCCCATCGGGCCCGGCCCGAGATAGAGACGGATGCAGATTATGCACAGGCTAAAACACGGCCTACTTCAGGCCGCCGGTTGGCTGTTTTACCTAAGTTTGTTGATGGGCCTGGCCTTGATGCTGCCCACGTCCACGTTCGACTCCGAGTCGAAGGACTTCATTTTCCTGATTGGCGCCGTGGGTATCTGGCGCTACTCGATGGGTGCAACGCACTTTGTGCGCGGCATGATTTTTCTCTACATCGTTTACCCGCACCTGCGCCGCAAAGTGCGCAAGCTGGGTAAGGCGGCGGACCCGTCGCATGTGTTTCTGATGGTCACCAGTTTCCGTATTGACGCGCTGACGACTGCGCAGGTCTACAGCTCGGTGATCCGCGAAGCCATCGACTGCGAACTGCCGACCACCGTGGTCTGCTCGATCGTCGAAATGTCCGATGAGCAGCTGGTCAAAAGCCTCTGGGCACGGATGAATCCGCCAGAGCGGGTCAAGCTCGACTTCGTACGCATTCCCGGCACCGGCAAACGTGATGGCCTGGCTTATGGTTTCCGCGCGATCTCCCGTCACCTGCCGGACGACCGCGCCGTGGTTGCCGTGATCGATGGCGACACCGTGCTTGGCGAAGGCACCGTGCGCAAGACCGTGCCGTGGTTCCAGTTGTTCGGCAACGTCGGCGGCCTGACCACCAACGAGTTCTGCGAAGTGCGCGGCGGCTACATCATGAGCGAGTGGCACAAGCTGCGTTTCGCCCAGCGCCACATCAACATGTGCTCGATGGCCCTGTCCAAGCGCGTATTGACCATGACCGGCCGCATGTCGGTGTTCCGCGCCACCGTGGTGACCAACCCGGAATTCATCGCCGACGTTGAAAGCGACTCGCTGCAACACTGGCGTCTGGGCCGTTTCAAGTTCTTGACCGGCGACGACAAGTCGAGCTGGTTCAGCCTGATGCGCCTCGGCTACGACACCTTCTACGTGCCTGACGCGGCGATCAACACCGTTGAACACCCGCCGGAAAAGAGCTTCATCAAGGCCAGCCGTAAACTTATGTTCCGCTGGTACGGCAACAACCTGCGGCAGAACTCCCGCGCGCTGGGCCTGGGTGTGAAACGCCTCGGCGCGTTTACGTCGGTGGTGCTGTTCGATCAGCGCGTATCGATGTGGACCTCCTTGCTGGGCCTGACCGTGGCGCTCATTGCCAGCTTCAAATACGGCGGCGCGTTCATCCTCGCCTACCTGCTGTGGATCGGCATCACTCGCCTGATCCTGACCTTGCTGTTGTCGTGTTCCGGTCACCGCATCGGCCCGGCTTATCCAGCGATTCTCTATTACAACCAGATCGTCGGCGCGATGGTGAAGATCTACGTGTTCTTCCGCCTCGACCAACAATCCTGGACTCGCCAACCCACATCCCTGACCCGTGATCTCGCCAGCTTTCAACGTTGGTTCAACACCTGGTCGTCCCGGACCATGACCATCTCCGCCGGCAGCATTTTCGTCGCCGTGCTGCTGATGATGGTCTGACCCGCCCCTATTGAATTAACAAGGAAATCGCCCCTATGAATACCGCCGTCAACGCCAACGTAGTGCATGAATCCGAAGCCCAGCGCCAACACGCCCGCGTGAAAATCCCGGCCAAACTGCGCTTCTTCGGTCCCGACCGGACACCGGTCGAAGCGCGGGTCATCGACCTGTCTGCCGGTGGTCTGGCGTTCAACGCCGGGCAACTGCCGCTGACCCTCGGCGAGGTGTACAAGGCGCGACTGCAATTCGTCATCGACAACCTCGGCCTGGCCATGGACGTTGAACTGCAAGTGCGTTCCTACGACCGCCAGACCGGCCGCGTTGGCTGCCAGTTCCAGAATCTGGAGCAGCAGGATATTTCCACCCTGCGCCACTTGATCACTTCGCACCTGGCTGGCGACATCGTCAGCATCGGCGAAGTGCTGGCGACCCTGCAGCGCGACAACTTCACCAAGGCACGCAAGGTCAAGGACGGCGGCTCCGGCATGACCCCGTTCGGGCGTCTGAAAGCGGTGACGTTCAGCGCCGGTATCTTCGCGGTCGGTCTGGTGGCTGCGGGTTTCATTTTCAAATCGGTGTACGGCATGTACTTCGTCAGCCATGCGCAGGCCGGTCTGGTCAGCGTGCCGGGGATGAACATCACCATGCCGCGTGACGGCACCGTGCAGAGCCTGATCAAGTCCGACGGCGTTGCGGCCAAAGGCGCACCGCTGGCGACCTTCAGCACCAGCATGCTTGACGTGCTCAAGGGTCATCTGGACGAAGACCAGTTGCAACCGGCCAAGGTCGAAGAACTGTTCGGCAAGCAAATGACCGGCACCCTGACCTCGCCGTGCGATTGCACCGTGGCCCAACAACTGGTGGCTGACGGTCAGTACGCGAGCAAGGGCGACGTGATCTTCCAACTGGTGCCGCGCAACACCCAGGCCACCGTTGATGCGCGTTTCTCCTATCGCCAGTTCGGCGACGTGCGTCCGGGTACACCGGTGAGCTTCCAGATCGCCGGCGAAGACAAGACCCGCACCGGCAAGATTGTCAGCAGCACCAGCCTGAAAAGCGCCGACCTGTCCTCTGACATCCGCGTACAGATCCAGCCTGACGAGCCGCTCGACAGCAGCTTCGCCGGCCGCCCGGTGGAAGTGAACAGCGACCGTGGCCCGAACCTGAACTGGCTGATCGACAAAGCCATGGCTGCCGGTCTTTAAGTCGAGGACATGCCTGTGACTACTCCACCCATCCTGAAAGCACCGCGATCCCTGTGGGAGCTGGCTTGCCAGCGATTGGATCGCCGCGGTATGCCTGATGCACCGAGTTGCTTGCATCGCGAGCAGGCTCACTCCTACATGGGTACGGTGTGTGCCTTGGCATTGGCAGTCAGTCTGGCCGGTTGCGCCGGCCTGCCCGATCAGCGTCTGGCCAACGAAGCGCTCAAGCGTGGCGACACCGCCACCGCTGCGCAGAACTATCAGCAACTGGCCGATCTGGGTTACAGCGAGGCGCAAGTCGGCCTCGCCGATATCCAGGTCGACAGCCGCGACCCCGAGCAAATGAAACAGGCCGAAGCGACCTACCGCGCTGCCGCCAGTGTTTCGCCGCGTGCCCAGGCGCGCCTTGGTCGCCTGCTGGTGGCCAAACCGGGTTCCACTGAAGCCGAGCACCACGAAGCCGAAGGCCTGCTGAAGAAAGCCGCCGCCAATAGCGAAGGCAACACGTTGATCCCGCTGGCGATGCTCTACCTGCAATACCCGCACAGCTTCCCGAACATCAACGCCCAGCAGCAGATCGATCAGTGGCGCAAATCCGGCTACCCGGAAGCGGGCCTGGCGCAGGTGCTGCTGTATCGCACCCAAGGCACCTACGACCAGCACCTGGATGACGTGGAAAAGATCTGCAAAGCCGCGCTCAACACCACCGACATCTGCTACGTCGAACTGGCCACTGTTTACCAGAAACGCGCCCAGCCTGAGCAACAGGCTGAGCTGATCAAGCAGCTGCAGGCCGGTCACGCCCGTGGCACCGTCTCCGCGCAGCGCGTCGATTCCGTGGCCCGCGTACTGGCCGATTCGACCCTGGGCAAGACCGACGAGAAAACCGCGCAGTCGCTGCTCGAGCCGATCGCTCCGGGCTACCCGGCGTCGTGGGTGACCCTCGCGCAATTGCTTTACGACTACCCCGAACTGGGCGATGTCGACCAGATGATGAAGTACCTCGACAACGGCCGCGCCGCCGATCAACCGCGCGCCGAGCTGTTGCTGGGCAAGCTTTACTACGAAGGCAAACTGGTGCCGGCCGACGCGAAAGTCGCCGAAGAGCATTTCCAGAAAGCCGTCGGCCGCGAAGTCGCCGCCGACTACTACCTCGGCCAGATCTATCGCCGTGGCTACCTCGGCAAGGTGTATCCGCAGAAGGCCCTCGACCATCTGCTGACCGCTGCGCGCAACGGCCAGAACAGCGCCGATTTCGCCATCGCCCAACTGTTCTCCCAAGGCAAGGGCACCCAGCCCGACCCGCTCAACGCCTACGTGTTCAGCCAATTGGCCAAGGCACAAAACACCCCGCAAGCCGATGAGCTGGCGACCACCCTCGCCGCGCAATTGCCGCCCGAGCGTCTGGCCGAAGCCCAGCGTCTGCTGCAACAGGAGCAAGCCAGCCGTGGCGCCCTGAACCAGAACACGCTGCAACTGCACGCCCTGCAAGAAGAAGACGGCGAGGAAAAATTATGAAGTTGAATCCCTTTGTGAAGGCCGGCATTGGCCTTTCTTTCGCGCTGATCTGGTCTTGCCCGACACTGGCCGCGATGACTGAAACCAAGAACTTCGGCCTCGAAGTCAAAGTCACCGGCCAGTCTGAAGACGACCGTGACCTCGGCACCGCCAAGGGCGGCGACGTCAACGGTGTCGGCCTCGACCTGCGTCCATGGATCTACGGCGAAAGCGGCGCGTGGAGCGCCTACGCCATGGGCCAGGCCGTGACCTCGACTGACATCATCGAGACCGACACCCTGCAACAGTCCGACAGCGACGGTACGCAGACCACCGACAACGGTGATCGCAAGACCAAGAAAAACTACCTGGCGATGCGCGAGTTCTGGGTCGGTTACAGCGGCCTCACCCCGTATCCGGGCGAAATGCTCAAGTTCGGTCGCCAGCGTCTGCGCAATGACGATGGCCAGTGGCGCGACACCAACATCGAAGCGCTGAACTGGACCTTCGACACCACCCTGTTGCGCGCCAACGCCGGTGTTGCCGAACGCTTCAGCGAATACCGCACCGACCTCAAAGAGCTGGCGCCGAAAGACAAGGATCGCCTGCACGCCTACGCCGATGCCGCTTACCAGTGGACGCCGGGGCAATGGGTCGGCATTCGCGGTCACCACACCCACGATGACGGCAAACTCGATTACGCCGAACCGGGTGTCCCGCGTGACTCGCTGGATAAAACCCAGAACGGCGACATCAGCTGGCTCGGCCTCACCGCCGACAGCGACGCCTACAACTGGCGCAACACCAACACCGTCAACTACTGGGGCAGCATCACCGGCATGAGCGGCGACCGCGATACAGTCAACCCGCTGAACGCCGACGGCAGCGCTCCAACCCAGGCCAAACGCAGCGAAGACGTCAACGGTTGGGCCACCGACATCGGTGTGCGCCTGCGCCTTGACCCGCAATGGCAAGTCGGCGGTGCGTATGCCCGCGCCAGCGCCGATTACGAACAGAACGGTCTGGAGAGCAACCGCTCCAACTACACCGGTACTCGCTCGCGTGTTCACCGTTTCGGCGAAGCCTTCCGTGGCGAAATGAACAACATGCAGACCGCGACGCTGTTCGGTTCGTGGATGGTCAACGACGAGTACGACGCCAGCCTGATCTACCACAAATTCTGGCGCGTCGACGGCAACAAGCCGGTCGGCAGCAACGGCATCAATGCGGTGGAAAACAACACCGACGATGCGACCGGCGCGATCCTTTCCAGCACTTCGCTGCCGCTTGAAGACGGCAACAAGGATCTTGGTCAGGAGATGGACCTGGTCGTCACCAAGTACTTCAAGCAGGGCCTGTTGCCGGCGGCGTTGAGCCAGTCGATCGACGAGCCTTCGGCCCTCGTACGCTTCCGTGGCGGTGTGTTCAAACCGGGCGATGCCTATGGCAAGCAGGTTGATTCGTACATGCACCGCGCGTTCATCGACGTGATCTGGCGCTTCTGATGCAAACCGCCAAGGGAGTGCCCGACATGATCAGCACCAGGATAGGCTCACTCAGCCTGCTGGCCGGCGCGATGCTGCTGGCCAGCGCCGGCGCCTTCGCCAGCGTGGAACCGGCCGCGCCGCAACCGGGCAAGCCGGCGACCGTGGCCAAAGAGCTGCAACAGGCCAAGACCTACACCGTCAGCAGCGCGCCGACCGAGGCGCTGGAACTGGCCAAGCCGAAACTGCCTGACCTTTCCGGCTTCACCGCCGAAGCCGCCGCCGCGAAGATCGTCCGCAGCAAACCGGGCAAGATCAGCGTGCGCCGGATGATGCAGGAAGACGCGCTGAAGGACTTCATCGGCGGCGACAACAAGATGGCCGAATGGGTTGTGCGTCAGCACGGCATTCCGCAGGCAATCTTCGTCGACGACGGCTATATGAACCTCAAGGATCTGGCGAAGAAACTGCCCAAGCAGTACTTCAGCGAGACGTCGCCGGGCGTGTACCTGTCGAAGCTGCCGATCGTCGTCGGCCGTAAAGGCATCCTCGAAATCGACGGCCAGACCCAGGAGTTGCGCCTGTCGCAAGAGGCCGGTTCGTTCCTGGTCAACGACGGCCAGCTGTTTGTGCGTGACACTAAAATCACCGGTTGGCGCGAGAAGGAAAACGGCCCGGCGACCTTCCGTTCGCCGAAGGAATTCCGTCCGTTCCTGCTGGCCTGGGGCGGCACCGAGACCTACATCGTCAACAGCAAGATGGCCAGTTTCGGTTACGCCAACAGTAAGTCGTACGGCGTGAGTATTTCCCAGTACACGCCGAACATGGCCAAGGTCCTCAAGCGTCCCGAACCGACTGGCTGTATCTTCTGCTACGAGATATCTGAAA
>NZ_JBIUWQ010000092.1:0-11763 GCF_044743525.1 Pseudomonas sp. NPDC087598
AAGTGGAACACCTTGTCGCCGTACGGCACGTCGGTGCTGCCCAGAACCAGCTGCGCCAGCTCGCGGAACAGTTCTTCGGTCAGGTCCATGTTGTCTTCGTAGTCGGCGTAAGCCTGGTAGAACTCCAACATGGTGAATTCAGGGTTGTGACGAGTCGAAACGCCTTCGTTACGGAAGTTGCGGTTGATCTCGAAAACCTTTTCAAAACCACCGACCACCAGACGCTTGAGGTACAGCTCAGGCGCGATACGCAGGAACATTTCCATGTCCAGCGCGTTGTGGTGGGTTTCGAACGGCTTGGCTGCGGCGCCGCCCGGGATGGTCTGCAGCATCGGCGTTTCGACTTCGAGGAAGTCGCGCTTCATCAGGAAGCTGCGGATGTGCGCGATCACTTGCGAACGCACGCGGAACGTCTGGCGCACTTCTTCGTTGACGATCAGGTCAACGTAACGCTGACGGTAGCGCTGTTCGGTGTCGGTCAGGCCGTGGTGCTTGTCCGGCAGTGGGCGCAGCGACTTGGTCAGCAGGCGCACTTCGGTCATTTCAACGTACAGGTCGCCCTTGCCGGAACGGGCCAGGGTGCCGACGGCGGCAATGATGTCGCCCATGTCCCAGGTTTTCACCGCGGCCAGGGTGTCTTCGGACAGGGTTTTACGGTTGACGTAGACCTGAATGCGGCCGGTCATGTCCTGAATCACCATGAACGAGCCACGGTTGAGCATGATGCGACCGGCAACCTTGACCGGAATTGCAGCCTCTGCCAGCTCTTCCTTGGTCTTGTCCGCGTATTTCTTCTGCAGTTCTTCGCAGTAGTTTTCACGGCGGAAGTCGTTCGGGAAGGCATTGCCCTTGGCGCGCTCGGCAGCAAGCTTTTCCTTGCGCAGGGCGATCAGGGAGTTTTCTTCCTGTTGCAGGGCTTGCGGATCGAGTTGTTGGTCGCTCATGTCTTTAAATTTTCCATCACAGGTTCGTTGCCCCCAGCCTGCGGCTGGGGATCGCGGGCAGGCCCACTCCTGCAGGGATCGTGTTGAATCAGCGATCCTGCAGCTTATTTCTTACAGCCCCGATTTCAGGCTGGCTTCCAGGTATTCGTCGATGTCGCCATCGAGCACCTTGTCGCAGTCGCTGCGTTCGATGTTGGTCCGCAGGTCCTTGATGCGCGAGGCGTCGAGAACGTAGGAGCGGATCTGGTGACCCCAGCCGATGTCGGATTTGGTGTCTTCCAGCGCCTGGGACGCCGCGTTGCGTTTCTGCATTTCCTGCTCGTACAACTTGGCCCGCAGCATTTTCATGGCGGTGTCCTTGTTGGCGTGCTGGGAACGTTCGTTCTGGCAGCTGACCACGGTGTTGGTCGGTACGTGGGTGATACGTACGGCCGAGTCAGTGGTGTTTACGTGCTGACCTCCGGCACCGGAGGAACGTTAGGTGTCGATCCGCAGGTCTGCCGGATTGATTTCGATTTCCACCTTGTCGTCGATCTCTGGCGAGACGAAAACCGCGGAGAACGAGGTGTGGCGACGGTTGCCGGAGTCGAACGGGCTCTTGCGCACCAGACGGTGCACGCCGATCTCGGTCCGCAGCCAGCCAAAGGCGTATTCGCCCTTGATGTGCACGGTCGCGCCTTTGATACCGGCGACTTCACCGGCCGACAGTTCCATGATGGTCGCGTCGAAACCGCGTTTATCCGCCCAGCGCAGGTACATGCGCAGCAGGATGTTGGCCCAGTCCTGGGCCTCGGTGCCACCGGAACCGGCCTGGATGTCCAGGTAGGCGTTGTTCGGGTCCATTTCATGGCTGAACATGCGGCGGAATTCGAGCTTGGCGAGGTTTTCCTCGAGACGGGCCAGTTCGGCGACGACATCGCCCACTGCGCCTTCGTCGTTTTCTTCGACGGCCATGTCCAGCAGGTCACGGCAATCGGCCAGACCGCCGTTCAGTTCGTCGAGGGTATCGACGATCTGCGCCAGCGCCGAGCGCTCGCGGCCCAGTTCCTGGGCGTATTCAGGTTTGTTCCAGACACTCGGATCTTCAAGCTCGCGATTGACTTCAGTCAGACGCTCATGCTTTTGATCGTAGTCAAAGATACCCCCGAATAGTTTCGGAGCGCTCGGACAGGTCCTTGATGGTGTTCAGGATCGGGTTGATTTCCATGACGGGCAGCACTCGTTGGCGAACTTTTGAAAGCCGGCGAGTATAACGTAATCACGCTGTCACGGCAGCCCGTCTGGCGGCTTCGGGGATCATTAAACCCTTTGCCCTCACCCTAGCCCTCTCCCGGAAGTAGAGGGGACCGATTGGGGGAGATTCGGAAGTTACGCCGACTTGAAATAGCTTTACCGAATCCATAATCGACACGGTCTTTCAGGTCGGTATAGACCTTAAGACACCTCGGTCGGCCCCCTCTCCCTCCGGGAGAGGGCTGGGGTGAGGGGCAGCAGCCGTTACTCGATGCCCACCTGATTGCGCCCATTGTTCTTCGCCAGATATAACCCGCGATCCGCCGCCGAGATCAGCAGCCGGCAATCGCTGCCCGACTGCGGCACCATGGTCGCCAGACCGATACTGATGGTCAGGCTCGCCCCTTCGGCAGGCGTATTGTGCGGAATTTTCAGCGACGCTACGGTCTGGCGCAGTTTCTCCGCCACCAGCCGCGCACCGCCCGGCGAAGTGTTCGGCAGCACCAAGGCAAACTCCTCACCGCCGTAACGTGCCGGCAGGTCCGACGGTCGAGCGCTGGCATCGCGGATTGCCGTAGCAACCTTGCGCAGCGCCTCGTCGCCTTCGACATGGCCGAAGGTATCGTTGTAGGACTTGAAGTAATCGACATCGATCATCAGCAACGACAACTGGCTCTGATCACGCAGCGAGCGGCGCCATTCCAGTTCCAGGTACTCGTCGAAGTGCCGGCGGTTGGACAGCCCGGTCAGGCCATCGGAGTTCATCAGGCGTTGCAGCACCAGGTTGGTGTCGAGCAACTGCTGCTGACTCACCCGCAACGCACGATACGCGGCATCCCGTTGCAGCAAGGTCATATAGGAGCGCGAGTGATAGCGGATGCGCGCCACCAGTTCGATGGTGTCCGGCAGTTTCACCAGATAATCGTTGGCGCCTGCGGAAAACGCCGCGCTCTTGATCAGCGGGTCTTCCTTGGTCGACAGGACGATGATCGGGATGTCTTTGGTGGCCGGGTGATTGCGGTATTCGCGCACCAGGCTCAGGCCGTCGAGGCCGGGCATCACCAGATCCTGCAGGATTACCGTCGGCTTGATCCGCACGGCTTGCGCGATGGCTTGATGCGGGTCGGAGCAGAAGTGAAAGTCAATGTTCTCTTCGTTCGACAGCCCACGGCGTACGGCTTCGCCGATCATCGCCTGATCGTCCACCAACAACACCATGGCGGCGTTTTCGTCGGTTTTAATGTCGTCGATCTGTAAATCATTCATGGGCGGTCACCTGAGTACTGCGGGGGCCAGGATTGCGGATAAATCGGCTCATTTGGGGAAAATCTCCAGCAATCGTGGCGCTATCTTTTCCAGTGGGCGAATTTCTACGGCGGCATCAATGGCCGCGGCGGCCTTGGGCATGCCGTACACCGCACTGCTGTGCTGATCCTGCGCGATGGTCAGATAACCCTGTTGGCGCATGAGCTTAAGCCCTTGCGCCCCGTCGCGTCCCATCCCGGTCAGTAAAACCCCGACCGCATCACCATTCCAGTAACTGGCAACGCTCTCGAAAAACACGTCGATGGAGGGTCGATAGATCTCGTTGACCGGTTCGGCGGTGTAGGCCAGCGTGCCGTTTTTCAATAAACGAATATGGTGGTTGGTGCCGGCCAACAGCACTGCACCGGCTTGCGGCGGCTCGCCTTCGCGGGCGAGGCGCACGTCCAGTCCGCTGGCGCTGGCCAGCCATTCGGCCATGCCGGCGGCAAACACCTGATCCACATGCTGCACCAGCACAATGGCGGCGGAAAAGCTGCGCGGCAAGCCCTTGAGCAACACTTCGAGTGCCGCTGGCCCGCCCGCGGAGGAACCGATTGCCACCAGCCGCTTGCACGAGCCCGAACTGCGCTGAGCAGTCGGCGCTGGCCGCGAGCGCGGGGCTTTGTCGCCGATCAACCAGCCAATATTGAGGATCTTGCGCAGCAAGGGCGCGGCAGCTTCCTGCGCATTGCCGGCGCCGAGGGCCGGGGTGTCGACCACGTCCAGCGCGCCGTGGCCCATGGCCTCGAAGACCCGGTGCACGTTCTGCTGCCGATCGACCGTGACAATGACGATCGCGCACGGGGTTTCGGCCATGATGCGGCGGGTGGCTTCGACGCCATCCATTACCGGCATGATCAAGTCCATCAGGATCAGATCCGGGGTATTTTCCGCGCACAGCTGCACTGCCTCGGCGCCGTTTTTTGCGACCCAGACCACCTGATGCGCTGGCTCGAACGCCAGCGCCCGGCGCAACGCCTCCACCGCCATGGGCATGTCGTTGACGATTGCGATCTTCATGCCCGCGCTCCTCCGATGAGCTCAACCACTGCGTCGAGCAGGGCGTCGTCATGAAAACTGGCTTTGGCTAGATAATAGTCGGCGCCGGCGTCCAGTCCACGGCGGCGATCTTCTTCGCGGTCCTTGTACGAGACAACCATCACCGGCAGCGATTGCAGACGGTTGTCGCGACGCAACAGCGTGACCAGTTCGATGCCGTCCATGCGCGGCATGTCGATGTCGGTGATGAGCAAATCGAAGTCCTCCGAACGCAGTGCGTTCCACCCGTCCATGCCATCCACCGCGACGGCCACGTCGTAGCCGCGATTGAGCAGCAGTTTGCGTTGCAGTTCGCGAACAGTCAGCGAGTCGTCGACCACCAGCACGCGCTTGCGCGCCGCTTCTGCGACCTGATTGCCGTGGCGGGCGATGCGCTCCAGGCGTCCAGTGTTGAGCAGTTTGTCCACCGAACGCAGCATGTCCTCGACATCGACGATCAGCACCACCGAACCGTCATCGAGCAACGCGCCAGCGGAGATGTCCTGCACTTTGCCCAGACGCTCATCCAGAGGCAATACCACCAGCGTGCGCTCGCCAATGAAGCGTTCGACCGCCACACCGTAAATCGCGTCGCGCTCGCGGATCACCACGACTTTGAGGGTTTCGCCACTGTTCTGGCTGGCTGGACGGTTAAGCAACTGGCTGGCCGCGACCAGACCGACATGCTGGCCTTCATGCCAGAAATGCTGACGACCTTCGACTTGCACAATGTCGTCCGGCGCCAGATCACACATGCGCTCGATGTGCGCCAGCGGGAAGGCGTAGGCCTCTTCGCCGACTTCCACCACCAGACTGCGCACCACCGACAGGGTCAGTGGTACTTCGAGGTGAAAACGACTGCCCTCGCCCGCCGTCTGCTCCAGCACCACGGCGCCGCGTAATTGCCGAACCATGTGCTGAACGGCATCAAGCCCGACGCCTCGCCCGGACACTTCGGTAACGGTGTCGCGCAGGCTGAATCCCGGCAGAAACAGGAACGTCAGCAGCTCTTCTTCGCTCAACTGCGCGGCAGTCTCCGCCGGGGATAATTGTCGTTCGATGATGCTGCGGCGGACCTTTTCCAGATCGACGCCGTTGCCGTCATCGCTCAGTTCAAGGACCAGCAACCCGGCCTGATGCGAGGCGCGCAGACGGATCAGGCCTTCCTCGGATTTGCCCTTGAGCAAACGTTGTTCCGGCGTTTCTATGCCGTGATCGACCGCGTTGCGCAACAAATGCGTGAGCGGCGCTTCGAGTTTTTCCAGCACATCGCGGTCGACCTGAGTTTTCTCGCCCTCGATCTCCAGCCGCACCTGCTTGCCGAGGCTGCGCCCCAGGTCGCGCACCATGCGCGTCTGACCGCTGAGCACATCGGCAAACGGCCGCATGCGGCAGGCCAACGCGGTGTCGTAGAGCACTTGTGCGCGCTGGCTGGCCTGCCAGGCGAACTCATCGAGCTCGGCGTTCTTTTCTGTCAGCAGTTGTTGGGATTCGGCGAGCAAACGCCGCGCATCTTCCAGCGCTTCCAGTGCCTCAAGGCTCAGCGCATGCTCCTTGAGGTGCACGTTGAGGTTTTCCAACGCACGCAGCCCGTTGTTCTGCATGCGCTTGAGGCGTTGCATGGTCGCCAGATGCGGTTTCAGGCGCTGGGTTTCCACCAGCGACTTGCTCGACAGGTCGAGCAGGCTGTTCAAGCGCTCGGCGGTGACGCGCAATACGCGCTCGCCACCTTCGGTGGTGCGTTTGTTCTTGTGTGGCGTCGGTTCCGACACCTCGACAGGGATTTCCACCGAAGGCGCGGGCGGCGCTTCGACTCGTGGTGGCGGTTCAAGTTGCAATTCGGCCATGACCGGAGCAGCCAACGGGGCGACCGGGGCAGAAGGATCGAGCAACTGCCCCATCAACGTGACATACCCCTCGATATCTGACAGTTGCGGCGCATTGGCCGGTGTCGCAATGCGCATCAGCAGGTCGGTGCCCTGCAACAACGCGTCGATGTGTTCCGGCCGTAGCAACAAGCGCCCCTCCTGCGCGCTGACCAGACAGTCCTCCATCACATGCGCGACGCTGACGCCGCTGTCGATACCGACGATCCGCGCCGCGCCCTTGAGCGAGTGCGCCGCACGCATGCACGACTCCAGATGATCGGCTTGGGTCGGATTGCGCTCCAGCGCCAGCAGCCCGGCACTGAGCACTTGGGTCTGGGCTTCGGCTTCGAGGCTGAACAGCTCGAGCAGGGAGGCGTCGCGCATTTGCTCGGGGGTCATGTGAGGCTCCGGGTCACGGCGAACAGCAGTTGTTCTTCATCCAGCCAACGCAGACTGCGACCTCGATATTGCAGGACGCCACGGGTGTATTTGGCGTTGGCCTGCGCGCCGGAACGTGAGGCGGCGTCGAGAATTCGTTCATCGATGGCATGGATGCCGTCAACCTCATCCACCGGTACCACGACCGGCCCGCCATCGGCGGCAATGATCAACATGCGCGGCATGATCCGCGCGCCGTTGGCCGGGACCGAGTTGCCGTCCAGATCCAGCAGTTCGACCAGCGACAGACACGCCACCAACGCACCGCGAACATTCGCCACACCGAGCAAAGCGCGCGAGCGCTGGTGCGGCAAAGAATGAATAGCCTGCATCTGCGCGACTTCAACCAGGCTGCGAGTCGCCAGCCCCAGCCATTCTTCGCCGAGACGAAACATCAGCAGCGAACGGGTCTTCAGATCGGGTTCAACCGCCGTCGCCACCGGATCGCGTTCGTCCTGTTGCAGGGCGTACCGATCAAGCAGGCGCGTGGCGGCTGCGGAGTACACCGAGCAGTTGCGGCAATGAATATGTTCTTCCAGCAGCGGGCACGACTTGTCGCCGTGGATGCCGATGCGGTTCCAGCAGTCATCGATGGCCCGGGCGTCTTCGTGGGTGACGTTCAAGGTGTCGGACGCGATCATCGTTTACGCTCACTGTCGGCGGTACGGCCGCTGCGGGCGGCGCGTTCCTGCAATCGTCTGGCACCGGCGCTGTCACCCTGGGCCTGCAACAAGGCGGCCAGGTGCATCAGCGCTTCGGGGTGTTGCGGTTCGAGGTACAAAGCCTTGCGGTAGTAACCCTGGGCTTCGAGGGCCAAACCTGCGACATCGCTGAGCAGGCCGAGCCAGTAAAACACCTGCGCCACCGGCTCATGGCTGCGCAAATACTGTTCGCACGCGGCACGGGCCTCGGCGCTTTTGCCTTCGTTGGCCAGTGCGGCGATGTTGGCCAATAGCGTGGCCGCGTCGGGATTCGCACTTTTGCTGGTCGCCGGCATCGACGTCACGGAGGCAAAGGGTCGATTGCGCACGGGCGGCGGCGGTGTGCTGCGCACCGGTTGGCGTACCGGCAATGGCACGGGTGCGGGCATGGGAACCGGCTCGGGTTGCGGCTCGCTGTGGCGACTGAAGGCAAACGACTGCGGGATACCAATCGAACGCATGCCCAGACGCCCGAGCAAACTGCCCTCGGCAGGACCGATAAACAGCACACCGTCGACATGCGTCAGGCGCTTGAGCACTTCGAAAACTTGCTTCTGGGTCGGCTGATCGAAATAGATCAGCAGGTTGCGGCAGAACACGAAATCGAAGGCGGAGTCGTTGGCCAACAGCGTCGGATCGAGCACATTGCCGACCTGCAAACGCACCTGCTCGCGGACGATTTCGTTGACCCGATGGCCGTCCTGTTCCGACGTGAAATGCCGCTCGCGGTAGTCCAGATCCTGGCCGCGAAACGAATTTTTGCCGTACAGCGCCCGCCGCGCTTTCTCCACTGATAGCGGGCTGACGTCCATGCCGTCGACCTTGAATTGATGCGGTTTGAGCCCGGCATCGAGCAAGGCCATGGCAATCGAATAGGGTTCTTCGCCGGTCGAACACGGCAGGCTGAGGATACGCAGCGCGCGCATGTTGTTCAGTTCACCCAGACGTTTGCGCGCCAGTTTGCCCAGCGTGGCAAAAGATTCCGGATAACGGAAAAACCAGGTTTCGGGGACGATCACCGCTTCGATCAGCGCCTGCTGCTCATCCCGCGAGCCTTGCAGCAACTGCCAATATTCATCGGCATGCGCCGCTTGCGAGAGCGTCGTGCGCTGGCGTACAGCCCGCTCGATGATCGCCGGACCGACCGAGGTAACGTCGAGGCCGATACGCTCCTTGAGGAAATCGAAAAAGCGCTGATCGCTGTTCATGACTGCGCCTCAAGCTGCGCCGGATCACGCGGCGGATTGGGGAACAGCAAGGTGCGCACCGAATCATCCAGCAAATCATTGACGCGCACCCATTGCACCAGTCCCTGCGCATCCTCGCGCACCGGGCCGAGGTAAGGCGCCTCGCGGTTGTCGAGGCCGTAAGGCTGAAACTCATGCGGATGGCAACGCAGGGTGTCGGTGGCCTGTTCAAGGATCAGTCCGAGCCATTGCGCCGGCTGCGCTTCGTCCGGTCGGTAGTGCACCAATACCAATCGCGTACTGGTGCGCGCCTCGGCAGACTGGCCGAACGTCAGCGCGCTAAGGTCGATCACCGGCACTACCGCGCCGCGATAGGCGAACACCCCGGCGACCCATTGCGGCGCCCGCGCGATCGGCTTCAACGGCAGGCGCGGCAAGACTTCCGCGACCTCAGTGGCACGCAAGGCGTAACGCTCGCTGCCGATGCGAAACAGCAGGAACAACGCCGGCTTCGCCACGTGCGCGGCGCTGCGTTTGGCGATGATTTCGCTCATCAGACTTTGAATCGCGAAACGCCGCTGCGCAGCCCGACGGCCACCTGGCTCAGTTCATCGATGGCGAAACTGGCCTGACGCAACGACTCGACGGTCTGGCTGCTGGCATCGCCCAACTGCACCAGCGCGTGGTTGATCTGCTCGGCGCCGGTGGCCTGGGCCTGCATGCCTTCGTTAACCATCAACACCCGCGGCGCCAGCGCCTGCACTTGATGAATGATCTGCGACAGTTGCTCACCGACTTGCTGCACTTCCGACATGCCACGGCGCACTTCTTCAGAGAACTTGTCCATGCCCATCACGCCAGCGGATACCGCCGACTGGATCTCGCGAACCATTTGTTCGATGTCATACGTGGCGACAGCAGTCTGATCCGCCAGACGGCGCACTTCGGTGGCAACCACGGCAAAACCTCGGCCGTATTCGCCGGCCTTCTCGGCTTCGATCGCGGCGTTGAGCGAGAGCAGGTTGGTCTGGTCGGCGACCTTGACGATGGTCACCACCACCTGATTGATATTGCCGGCCTTCTCGTTGAGGATCGCCAGTTTGGCATTGACCAGATCTGCCGCGCCCATCACCGAATGCATGGTGTCTTCCATCCGCGCCAGGCCTTGCTGACCGGAACCAGCAAGCACCGAGGCCTGATCGGCAGCAGTCGACACTTCGGTCATGGTGCGCACCAGATCCCGCGAGGTCGCGGCGATCTCACGGGACGTCGCGCCGATTTCCGTGGTGGTCGCGGCGGTTTCGGTGGCAGTGGCTTGCTGTTGCTTGGAAGTGGCGGCGATCTCGGTCACCGAGGTGGTCACCTGCACCGAAGAGCGCTGCGCCTGGGACACCAGCGAAGTCAGCTCGGTCATCATGTCGTTGAAGCCGGTTTCCACTGCGCCGAACTCGTCTTTGCGGTCGAGGTTCAGGCGCGTGCTGAGGTCACCGGTGCGCATGGTTTCGAGAATCCGCACGATCAGATTCATTGGCGCCATGATCGCGCGCATCAGCAGGAAGCCGCAGGCTGCCGCTGCCAGCACCGCCACCAGCAGGGAAATCCCCATGCTGACTTTCGCCGCCGCCACTGCATCGTCGATGTTGTTCATGGCTTCATCGGCGACGGCTTTGTTCTCGCGAATGATGTCGTTGAGTTTCATCCGGCCTGCAGTCCAGGCCGGGGTCAGCTGTTCGTTGAACAACTTCGCCGCTTCATCATCAAGGTTGCGCTGGTGCAGATCGAGCACCTGTGCCTGAATCTTGTTGTAGTTCAGGACGTCTTCTTTAAACACGCCGAACTCGGTCTTGTCCTGCTCGGTAGTCACGGTGGTTTGATAATTGCCCATCTGCTCAGCAAGACGCGCTTCAAAGGACTTGAAGTCAGCGGCATCTTCGGCGCTGATGCCCTGGCCCTTTTTCAGGCCGAGCAATTCCTGGGTTTGCAGATAACTGTCGACCCAGGCGCTACGGATCATCGAGCTGAAATACACGCCAGGCACTGCGTCCTGGCGCACGCTCTGTTCACCGGCCTCGATCTTCAGCAGCCGCGAATACGACACGACCACCATCAGCAACATGATCGCGATAATCACCGCAAAGCTCGCCAAAATGCGTTGGCGCAACGTCCAGTTCTTCACAGTGATTCCTCGTGCCTAGGTCGAAATGCGGGGAGTATAGCCGAGGGCGGTGTTTCATTTATAAGACGCTTTATAACCCTCAGGCCTGCCTGGGCTGTTTTTGCCGGGGGGCTCTGGGGTGGGACTGTCCGTCAATCCGGGGCTGGCGTGCCAGTGACGGAATGACAAAAGGAGGCGATGGATCGGTCATTTGTGATCGGCCAATGGCGGCAAAGAGCCATGATGCGCAAGAAGTTGCGCAGTTGTTTTCGATTTTCAGCCATCAACTTCGCTACAGCCCTTACGCCACAAGGCCTGTAGCCAAGTGCGCAAGAAGTTGCGCAGTACTGCGCAACTTCTTGCGCACTTTTACCCTGAATCGCTGGTGAAAAATCCCACAAAGCGCAGGCCAGAGCTGTTTCACCCCCGGCTCCCGGGGACCTTACAAAAGCTGGCACGCTCCTTGATAACAGTCAGGCACCCACCGGGCGATTTCGCCTCCCGGGCACCTTAAATTTATCCGCAAGGAGAGCATCCCATGGCAACACCAGCGTACATGTCGGTTACCGGCGAAAAACAAGGCCTGATCACTGCAGGCGCTTTCACCGCCGACTCCGTTGGCAACACCTACCAGGAAGGCCACGAAGACCAGGTCATGGTTCAGGCTTTCAGCCACGACGTGATCATCCCGCGTGATCCACAATCCGGTCAGCCAACCGGTCAGCGCGTACACAAGCCAGTTGTGATCACCAAGGTCTACGACAAGGCTTCGCCTCTGCTGCAAGCTGCTCTGACCTCCGGCGAGCGCATGAGCGAAATCGTTATCCAGTGGTTCCGTACTTCGGCTCAAGGTACTCAAGAGCACTACTACACCACCAAACTGGAAGACGCGAT
>NZ_JBIUWQ010000093.1:0-11283 GCF_044743525.1 Pseudomonas sp. NPDC087598
GTTGTCGAAATCATTGGTGCCAACATTCTGAACATTGCGAGTCAGAACTATGAGCCTCAGGGTGCCAGCGTCACGATTCTGATTTCTGAAGAGCCGGTAACCCCGACTGAAAGCCAGATTGAAGAGTCCCCGGGTCCTTTGCCCGAAATTATCCTGGCCCACCTCGACAAGAGCCACATCACGGTGCATACCTACCCGGAAATCCATCCGGACGCCGGTATCGCGACTTTCCGTGTGGACATCGATGTGTCGACCTGTGGTGTTATTTCACCGCTTAAAGCGCTCAACTTCCTCATTCACCAGTTCGATTCGGACATCGTGACTGTGGATTATCGTGTGCGCGGCTTCACCCGTGACGTTGAAGGCAACAAACACTTCATCGATCACGAGATCAATTCGATCCAGAACTACCTTTCCGAAGACACCCGCGACGCGTATCAGATGACCGACGTGAACGTGTATCAGGAAAACCTGTTCCACACCAAAATGCTGTTGAAGAACTTCGAACTGGACAACTACCTGTTCGGTGACGCCACCAGCAATCTGTCCTCTGAGCAACGTGCCCAAGTGACCGATCGTGTGAAACACGAAATGCTGGAGATTTTCTACGCGCGCAATATGCCTGCGTAAGAAATCCAGGCACAAAAAAGGCGACCGTCTCAGGACTGTCGCCTTTTTTATTGCTCAAACAAAGAACCGTGTAGGAGTGAGCCTGCTCGCGATGAGGCCCTCCGCACCCAAACACATCTCAGATCCGATAGGTACTCTTGGTCATCACCTTGGCCAACAAGGTCATCCCGAACTTCACCGGTGCCGGAAACCGGAAGCCCCCAGCCTCCAGCGCACTTTCCGCATGATGCTCTTCATCAATACGCATCTGCTCCAGAATTGCCCGGGACTTCTCGTCCTCAACCGGCAACTGCTCCAGATGCTCATTCAAATGCTTGCATACCTGATGCTCGGTCGCCGCAACAAACCCGAGGCTGACCTTGTCGCTGATCAGCCCGGCAACCGCGCCAATGCCGAATGACATGCCGTAGAACAGCGGGTTGAGAATGCTGGTATGGCTGCCCAACTGGTGAATGCGTTGTTCACACCAGACCAGATGATCAATCTCTTCTTCGGCGGCGTGCTCCATGGCTTCGCGTACCTGCGGCAGCTTGGCGGTCAGCGCCTGCCCCTGATACAGCGCTTGGGCGCAGACTTCGCCGGTATGGTTGATGCGCATCAGGCCGGCGACATGGCGAGTGTCTTCATCGCTCATTTGCGTTTCTGGCTGCAGAATCGCTGGTGACGGACGGTACGGTTGGCCGCTGAAGGGCAGCAGGGTACGCATCGCGGCATCCGCTTGCAGCAGAAGACGGTCAATTGGCGAATAGTGACGTTGGGTAGTCATGCTGACCTCCGGAAGAATCTCGGCGGCCAGTTTAACCGAATCGGCCGGGGAAGGTTTGCGCTGGGTCATTTGTCACGCGGTCAAGCTTTCGTGGGAGCGAGCCTGCTCGCGAAGGCATATTGTCAGGCGCTGATGAATTGAATGTGCCGACGTCTTCGCGAGCAGGCTCGCTCCCACAATGTGTGTCTGACGTTTTAGCCCGGCGGCCAGTTCATCTGACGCTGACCGAGTACGTGCATATGAATGTGGTAGACGGTCTGCCCACCTTTTTCATTGCAGTTCATCACTACCCGAAAGCCTTCTTCGCAGCCCAGTTCCAGCGCCAGGCGTTGCGCCGTGAACAGAATGTGCCCGGCCAGTGCCTTGTCGTCTTCGGTCAGGTCATTGAGGGTGCGCACCGGTTTCTTCGGGATCACCAGAAAATGCACGGGTGCCTGTGGGGCGATGTCGTGGAACGCCAGAACCTGGTCGTCCTCGTAAATGATCTTCGCCGGGATCTCCCGGTTGATGATCTTGGTGAACAGAGTATCCACTGCTGTTTTCTCCGTTGTTTGGGCTGGCTTGAGTGTACTCATGAGGATTGAACCCGCCCAGTGTTTTGCCGTAGGACAGATCAGCGCGGGCAGTAGGCCTTGTTGACCATGCCAACGATGGTGCGATTGAGCCAGCGCGAACCCAGTCGCGGTAAAAAGGCGAACCAGCGGTTGCGTCGTCCCGGAATGATGATTGCGCGGTTTTTCTCCAGCGCTCGCACGGTGTACAGCGCAACTTCTTCCGGGCTCATCAGCAGTTTGCTGTCTTTGAGTTTGTCGCTGTTCAGTTGTGCGGTACGGAAAAAAGCCGTACGGGTAGGGCCGGGGCAGAGCACCGAAACCTTTACCGCGCTTTGTTTGAGCTCGACCCGCAGTGCTTCGGAGAAGTGCAGCACATAGGCTTTGCTGGCGTAATAGGTGCTCATCCATGGACCGGGATTGAACGCCGCTACCGAGGCGACGTTGAGTATCTGGCCGCCACCCTGCAATGCCATGCTGTTGCCGATCGCATGGCACAGGCGAGTGAGGGCGAGGATGTTCACTTCAATCAGGTCCTGCTCGGTCATCCAGTCCTGAGCGAGAAACGGACCGCAGGTGCCGATGCCGGCGCAGTTCACCAACAGATCAATCTGCCGGTCGCCTTCTTCCAGTTCCAGCAAAAAACCGGACAGGCGCAGCGGCTCACCCAGGTCGCAGGCACGAAACAACACCTCGACGCCGAAGCGTTGGGTCAGTTCGATTGCAATACTTTCCAGCTGATCACGCTGTCGTGCCACCAGAATCAGGCTGCGGCCACGGCGGGCCAGGGCTTCGGCCATGGCCAGGCCGATGCCGCTGGAGGCGCCAGTGATCAGAGCGTAACGGGTCATGCAATTCTCCATCGCAACAGCTCCGCGCCAGCGACGCGGGTGTCACGGCGGGGAGCGCTGTTCATTCTTTCGCAGAGTCTACAGGGGCCTGCGCCGCTTCGGCTGCATCGTCGGCGGAATTCGCTGCCGGTTCGACCTCGACGTCGATTTCATCGGTGGTTACCGAGCCGCTGTCGTAGCTGCTTTCGAGGCTGGTTTCGTACTCCTGCTGAATGGCCGAGATCCCACCAAGCATTCCGCCGACGAAAAACAGCCCGATAAACACGATCCACAGTGCGCTCAGCACCTTGACGGCTGTGCTGTTGGGCGGCGGTGGTGGACCGTAGCGGTTGGCACCGGTATTGCCCGGCACAACCATGATCACAAAAGGGAAGATGCTGCCCACCAACGGCACAAGGTTGAGCAACCATAGCCAACCGGACCAACCGATATCGTGCAGGCGTTGCACGGTGAACAGAATGCTGATGACGATGAGTGCCAAGCCTAAAAAGAACGCGATGATGCCGCCGATGATCAGGCCACCCGTGGAGTCGGAGCTGACAAGTCCCACGGCGATCAGTGCAAATATGCTGATAATCGGCAGGCTCACCAGCGTCACGACCATCGTCCAGGCGAGGAAGCGCAGACGTCCGATCCTGCCTTGTACACTCATCGGTTTCAGTGTTGAAAATTCCGCGAAGGATTCACCTACGCTGGCGCGAGGTGGTGCATAAGGCGAGTTGGGCTCCGCCACGGGCGCAGATTGTTCGTGGACATCCGAGAGGCTCAGCTCGATGGCTGTTTCAGCTTCGATCCGGGCGTCGATCCCGGTTTTGCCCAGCGCTTGCAGATAAGCTTGCGCATCGCCATGGGACAAGTCGCGCTTGAGTGCCACAGTCTGGCCACTGAACAAGCGCTCGATGGCGGTCACATCGCTTTTGAACAAGTCCGCCAGATTGAGTTTGGCGGTAGTGATATCGACACCGGGCTGTAGAGCACCGTCGAAGACGATTTTGTAACGGGGTTCGCTCATGGCCGAGGCATCCTTGTCGCGAGTAGATTCAAAGGTTATCAGTGTAAGGCCAGTCGCCTGACGACTGGCCTGATTTTTCTTAGCGTGGCCAACGGCTCGACAATTGTGTAGCGCGCTTCTGGGCCTGGCGATACTCGGCGTCGAGACGCGCGATCAGCTGATCCACGCTGGGCAGATCATCGATTTGTCCGACGCCCTGACCTGCCGACCACACCGTTTTCCAGGCCTTGGCTTCGTCATTGATCGGTTTGAGTTTGTCGCCGAAATTGACTTCGCCCTTGCCTTGCAGGGCAGCCATATCGAAACCGGCGGCCTGCAGACTTTGGCGCATGAAACTCGCCGGAACACCCGACACCGCCGGAGTATGAATGATGTCTGCTGCTTTGGCTGTCAGCAGCATCTCCTTGTAGGCGTCAGGCGCATGACTCTCCGTAGTACCGATAAATCGTGTACCGAAGTAGGCCAAATCCGCGCCAAGCAACTGCGCGGCGAGAATCTCATGGCCATGGTTCAAACATCCTGCAAGCAGTAGCGTCTTGTCGAAGAACTCGCGGATCTCGGCAATCAAGGCGAACGGACTCCAGGTGCCGGCATGACCCCCGGCACCGGCCGCGACCGCGATCAAGCCATCAACGCCTGCCTCGGCAGCCTTTTCGGCGTGCCGGCGAGTAGTGACGTCGTGGAAGACCAGACCACCATAGCTGTGCACCGCGTCGACCAGTTCCTTCACCGCGCCGAGGCTGGTGATGACGATCGGAACCTTATGTTCGACGCAGATATTCAAATCCGCCTGCAAACGCGGGTTGCTGTTGTGCACGATCAGGTTCACCGCATAGGGCGCCGGGTTGTCCAACGTCGCAAGGCCCGCCTCGATCTGCTCCAGCCAGGCTTTGAACCCGCTGCTTTCGCGCTGGTTCAGCGCCGGGAAACTGCCGACCACGCCGTTTCGGCAGCAGGCGAGCACCAGTTCCGGGTTGGAAATCAGAAACATCGGCGCCGCCACTACGGGCAGACGCAGACGTTGTTCGAGCAGAGCGGGCAGCGACATTGTGAATACCCCAAAGATCTGTACTTGTTGAAGTTAGAACGGCTTGACCACGACCAGAATTACGATAGCCAGCAATATCAGAACCGGCACTTCATTGAACCAGCGATAAAAGACATGGCTGCGGGTGTTCTCGCCACGGGCAAAACGTTTTACCTGCGCGCCGCACATGTGGTGATAGCCGATCAGCAGGACCACAAGGGTCAACTTGGCGTGGATCCAGCCGCCCATGCTGAAGATGCTTGGGTTGAGATAGATCAGCCAGCCGCCGAAGATCAACGTGGCGATCATCGCCGGGCCCATGATGCCGCGATACAGTTTGCGTTCCATGACGCTGAAGCGTTCTTTGCTGATCGTGTCTTCACTTTGTGCGTGATAAACGAACAGTCTTGGCAGGTAGAACAGGCCGGCAAACCAGCACACGATGCTGACGATATGAAAAGCTTTGATCCATAGATAGAGCATTTTTAGTTATTCCCAGGTTCACGGTAGCCCGGATAGTAGAGGCTTGAGCGTCCGCACGTCACCTTGACGGTTGTCGCAGGGGCGCGCGGCCCCTATTATCGACGGCTTTCCAGTGGGTTCGTTGAGGGCAGGTTTATGGTCAAGGTCGGTATCGTCGGCGGCACGGGTTACACCGGTGTCGAACTGCTGCGTCTGTTGGCACAGCATCCGCAGGCAGAAGTGGTAGTGATCACTTCCCGATCCGAGGCCGGTCTGGCCGTGGCTGATATGTACCCGAACCTTCGCGGTCACTACGACGGCCTGGCGTTCAGCGTTCCGGATATCAAAACTCTGGGTGCTTGCGATGTGGTGTTTTTTGCCACGCCGCACGGTGTTGCTCACGCACTGGCGGGTGAACTGCTGGCGGCGGGTACCAAGGTCATCGACCTGTCGGCTGACTTCCGTCTGCAGGATGCCGAAGAGTGGGCCAAATGGTACGGCCAGCCGCATGGCGCGCCGGAGTTGCTGGATGAAGCGGTATACGGCCTGCCTGAAGTCAATCGCGAGCAAATCAAAAAAGCGCGTCTGATCGCTGTTCCGGGTTGCTATCCAACCGCTACTCAATTGGGTTTCCTGCCGCTGCTTGAGGCGGGTCTGGCCGATGCCTCGCGTCTGATCGCCGACTGCAAGTCCGGTGTCAGCGGTGCCGGTCGCGGTGCGGCTGTAGGTTCGCTGTACTCCGAGACGTCGGAAAGCATGAAGGCTTACGCGGTAAAAGGTCACCGTCACCTGCCGGAAATTCGTCAGGGCCTGCGTCGTGCAGCAGGCAAGGATGTCGGTCTGACTTTCGTGCCGCACCTGACGCCGATGATTCGCGGTATTCACTCGACGCTTTACGCGACTGTGGTCGATCGTTCGGTGGATTTGCAGGCACTGTTCGAAAAGCGCTATGCCAACGAACCGTTCGTCGACGTGATGCCAGCCGGCAGCCATCCGGAAACCCGTAGCGTGCGCGGTGCCAACGTCTGCCGTATCGCGGTGCACCGTCCGCAGGATGGCGATCTGGTGGTAGTACTGTCGGTGATCGACAACCTGGTCAAAGGCGCGTCGGGTCAGGCTGTGCAGAACATGAACATTCTGTTTGGCCTGGATGAGCGTTTCGGCCTGTCCCATGCAGGTATGCTGCCGTAACACTTTATCGCGCACAGCAAAAAGGCCCGTTAAACGGGCCTTTTTGCATTCTGAACAGTTGATCGGCTTTATTGATATACCGTAACAATAGTTGACCGATTTTCTAGGAGAAGCGGATAATGCGCGTCATCACGCATTATGGCGGCGTAACGCCGGGAGATAGTCAGCATGAGCGTCGAATCCTTCACCCCCACGGCTTTGCAATTCACCAGGGTGCTGCGCACAAGGTGAAGAGCCTGGTCGATGAAGAGGGGAATGATCGCTTGAAGCTGCGCGTATTCGTTACGGGCGGCGGTTGTTCGGGGTTTCAGTACGGTTTCACCTTCGATGAAGATGTGGCCGAGGACGACACCATTGTCGAGCGCGAAGGCGTGAGTCTGGTGGTGGATCCGATGAGTTTCCAATACCTGGCCGGTGCCGAAGTGGACTACCAGGAAGGTCTGGAGGGTTCACGCTTTGTGATCAAGAACCCGAACGCCACCACCACGTGTGGTTGCGGATCTTCGTTCTCGATCTGATCGCATTTCGCTGTACACAACAAAACGCCGCAGAGCCTCACGGTTCTGCGGCGTTTTTTGTTGTCGGTGTTTTGCTCAGTTGGGATAGATGGCGCCGAGTACGCGCAGGCCTTTGGCGCCGGTGACGCTTGGACGGTTGGCAGCAATGCCCTCGAGGCAGCAATGGGCGAGCCAGGCAAAAGCCATTGCTTCGACCCAGTCCGGATCTACGCCGTGAGTGGCAGTGCTGGCGACTTGTGTATTTGGCAGCAGGTCCGCCAGGCGTTTCATTAGCGTGGCGTTGTGTGCGCCGCCGCCGCAAACCAACAGTTCCTGAGTATCCGACTGAGCGCTTTGCAGCGACTCGACAATGGTCAACGCGGTCAGCTCGAGTAGTGTGGCTTGTACGTTTTCAGCGGCGAAGGCGGGCAGGCGTGAGAGATGTTGTTCCAGCCAGAGCAGGTTGAACACCTCTCGGCCAGTGCTTTTCGGGCCCTTGGTGACGAAGAACGGATCGCTGAGTAACGCCTCCAGCAATGTTGGCTCAACGGAACCTGTTTTTGCCCAGTCGCCATTGCGATCGTAGTTTTCGCCGCGCTGCTGCTGAATCCAGGCGTCCATCAGAACATTCCCGGGGCCGCAGTCGAAACCGGCTACAGGCTTGGTCGGCTCTATCAGACTGAGATTGCTGAAACCGCCGACATTCAAGACTGCTTGGTTGCCGGTACTCTCTTCGAACAAAGCTTCATGGAAGGCGGGCACCAGAGGTGCGCCTTGGCCGCCGGCAGCGACGTCTCGACTGCGGAAATCGCTGACGACGGTAATGCCTGTCAGCTCAGTCAGCAGGGCAGGGCTACCAATCTGCACGGTGAAACCGCGTGCGGGTTCATGGCGGATGGTCTGGCCGTGGCTGCCGATTGCGCGTATGTCTTCAGGCTTGAGTCGTTGCTGATCGAGAAGGGTGTTAATACCCTGAGCGGCAAGCTTCACCCAGTGCTGCTGGGCAATCGCCGAGCGGGCAATCTCGTCAGGGCCGCTGGCGCACAAGCCAAGAAGCTCGGTGCGCAGCGATTCAGGCATGGGAATGTAGTGCGTGGCGATCAGTTTGATCGCCGGGGTCTGCTCGATCAGGGCGATGTCCAGACC
This sequence comes from Pseudomonas sp. NPDC087598, assembly GCF_044743525.1. NCBI lineage: Bacteria > Pseudomonadati > Pseudomonadota > Gammaproteobacteria > Pseudomonadales > Pseudomonadaceae > Pseudomonas > Pseudomonas sp. NPDC087598. Next base: position 8,134 of record NZ_JBIUWQ010000093.1, read on the forward strand.
GTCGAGGCTGGTTCCGGACATCACGCCGATATACAGAGCCATCGCTTAACGCTTGCTCGAGGCCAGCATGGTGGCCTTTTCCTGGTCCATACGCGCCATCAGCGGCTGGCTCTGGGCGAGGAAGCGCGCACGTTCGGCTTTGGCAATCGGATCAGCCATTGGCAGCTTCTGGCCCAGTGGATCGACGTGAACGCCGTTAACCTGGAACTCATAGTGCAAGTGAGGGCCAGTCGACAGGCCGGTAGTGCCGATGTAACCGATCACTTGGCCCTGCTTCACGGTACCGCCGGTTTTCACGCCTTTGGCGAAGCCCTGCATGTGACCGTACAGCGTGCGATAAGTATTGCCGTGCTGGATGATCACAGTGTTGCCGTAACCGCCGCGGCGACCGGCGAGCAGCACTTTACCGTCACCGGCTGCCTTGATTGGGGTGCCGCGCGGTGCTGCGTAATCGACGCCCTTGTGAGCGCGGATCTTGTTGAGGATCGGGTGTTTGCGGCCCATGGAGAACTTGGAGCTGATGCGGGCGAAATCCACCGGCGTACGAATGAACGCCTTGCGCATGCTGTTGCCATCGGCGGTGTAATAGCTGCTGTTACCTTGCTTGTTGGTGTAACGCACGGCGGTGTAGGTCTTGCCGCGGTTGGTAAAGCGCGCAGAGAGGATCGGGCCATTGCCGACAGCCTTGCCGTTGACCACTTTCTGCTCGTAGATCACGTCGAATTCGTCGCCCTGGCGGATGTCCTGAGCGAAGTCGACGTCATAGCCGAATACGCTGGCCATATCCATGGTCAGACTATGCGACAGGCCGGCGCGGGCGGCGGATTGTGACAACGAGCTATTGATTACGCCGTGGACGTAAGCGGTGCGAACGGTTGGTTTTGCGGTGACGCGGTTAAAGGCATAACCCTTGTCATTCTTGGTCAGGGTGATGGTTTCAACGTCACTGACCTTGCTGTGCAGGCTGGTCAGTTGGCCTTCGGGGTTAAGTTCGAACTCGAGTTTCTGGCCGTGTTTGAGCTGGCTGAACTGCTTGGCTTGCTTATCGCTGGCCAGAATTTCATGCACGGCTGCGGCCGGCAAACCTACCTTTTCAAACAGCGTAGATAGCGTATCGCCTTTTGCGACAACGACTTCTCGATGACCTGGGGCCTTTGGTTTTTCGGCGACGGGTGCTGGCGCGGGCGCGGCTTCAGCAGTTTGCGGCGTGGTTTCGTCGCTGTTTTCTATCTGTGCGAACGGGGAGGTTACGGGCTCATTTGTGGCTTGAGCCGCGTCGGCGGCGTCTTGATCTTGTGTCAGTTGTTCAGCAGGACTTTCCAGTTCAAGGCTCAGGGTCGTCTTTTTGGCTTCAACATCGCTGGAAGGAAATACCAGGAGCGCCAGGCTGAGTAGGGCGGCGATACCACTTGCGGCGAGCAGGTGGGTCTTCGGGTAAAGCGGTGGCGCTTTAGACGGTTCAGTGGTCATAAGTAATTTTGACTTTGAAAAGTGATGAATTGGAAAAGATGAATGACATGATGAAGATGAAATAACTGTATAAAATATAACCAAATCATCTCTGAAGCAAGTCTACAGACACCGCGTCTGTGGATTGGTGTCCGTGCGCCGGGCAAAACTTGTAATTGGTGCACGATCTTGTATGGTTGGTTCCCTTTGAATCTGAGCCTTGCGGGTCTGTTATGAAGTCGGTTGAAGAGCAGCTAGCGCTGATTAAACGTGGTGCGGAAGAACTATTGGTCGAGTCCGAGCTGATCGAGAAGCTCAAGCGCGGCCAACCGCTGCGTATTAAAGCTGGTTTCGACCCGACCGCTCCGGATCTGCACTTGGGTCATACCGTGCTTATTAATAAGCTGCGTCAGTTCCAGGAGCTGGGGCATCAGGTGATCTTCCTTATAGGTGACTTCACCGGGATGATCGGTGATCCGAGCGGCAAGAGTGCCACTCGTCCTCCGCTGACTCGCGAGCAGGTCTTGGAAAACGCTGAGACCTACAAAACTCAGGTTTTCAAGATTCTTGATCCGGCGAAAACCGAAGTTGCATTCAACTCTACCTGGATGGATCAGATGGGGCCGGCGGACTTCATTCGCCTGACTTCGCAATACACGGTCGCTCGTATGCTCGAGCGTGATGATTTCGACAAGCGCTACACCACCAATCAACCGATCGCCATTCACGAGTTCCTCTATCCGCTGGTTCAGGGTTACGACTCGGTTGCTCTGCGCGCGGATGTCGAGCTGGGCGGCACTGATCAGAAGTTCAACTTGCTGATGGGGCGTGAACTGCAGCGCGGCTATGGTCAAGAGGCTCAGTGCATTCTGACCATGCCGTTGCTTGAAGGTCTGGATGGCGTGAAAAAGATGTCCAAGTCGTTGGGCAACTATGTTGGTATTCAGGAAGCGCCGGGCGTCATGTATAGCAAGCTGGTTTCGATTCCGGATGCGTTGATGTGGCGCTACTTCGAATTGCTCAGCTTCCGTTCGATGGATGAGATCAATGCGTTTCGTGCTGATGTTGAGGCGGGCGCCAATCCGCGTGACATCAAAATCAAGCTGGCTGAAGAGATCGTTGCGCGTTTTCATGGTGAAGAGGCGGCGGCGAATGCTCACCGGGGTGCGGGCAATCGCATGAAGGAAGGTGAGTTGCCGGATGATTTGCCGGAAATCGAGTTGGCCTCTACTGAGGATATGCCGATTGCCGCTGTCCTTAATAAGGCAGGCCTGGTGAAGAACTCTGCAGCTGCTCGGGATCTGTTGGCAGCAGGCGGTGTACGTGTGGATGGTGAGGTGGTTGATCGCTCCTTTATATACGTAGTCGGAGCGACCCATGTTTGCCAGGCTGGCAAGAAGGCTTTCGCACGTATTACGCTGAAATCTGAATAAAGTTTGAATTAGGGATTGACGGCGAATTCTGGAGGCCTATAATTCGCCCCACTTCCGGCGCAGTCGAAGCGGAAAACTCCTTGAGATTCAATGAGTTATGTAGGTTTCGACAGCAAGTGCTTCAGTTTATCGAAGCCGAAAAGAAGTTGAAAAAGAGGTGTTGACAGCAGCGAGTAACGCTGTAGAATTCGCCTCCCGCTGACGAGAGATCGGAAGCGCAAGTGGTTGAAGTTGTTGAGGAATTCTTCGAAAACTTCTGAAAATAATC
>NZ_JBIUWQ010000094.1:0-7942 GCF_044743525.1 Pseudomonas sp. NPDC087598
AATGAAAACCAAAACAATAAAACCTTAACTGAATTGACAAGATACGCCACCTGAAGACGGGAGATTTCGACGGACTCTTCAGCTTTCCAGCCGAACACGTGGGAACGGGACGCCGGGTTACCGAAGTTTCCGTCGACCAGCAGGCATTCACTCATTTTTTGCGCAACGCGCGGATCGACCGGGGTGGTCGCAGAGTAATCAAGGTAAATCGGCAATTTCATGGACTATCTCCTAAATCAGGGCTGGCGTGCCGCTAGCTCTTTGGCTGTCATTCGACGGCGGACGCTTCAATCTTGTCCAGGCGTGGCGCCTTGCTGTTGCAACGGCGCTGGTCCTGACGCTGGGCTACTTCTTGCACCTCACGGCGAGTCACAAGATCAGCCAAGCTGATACCACTTAGAAATTCGTGAATCTGCAGGCTCAAGTCGCACCACAGATGATGGGTCAGGCAGGTGTCGCCGGAATGGCAATCGCCCTGGCCCTGGCACTTGGTCGCATCGACCGATTCGTTGACCGCATCGATCACCTGCGCCACCTGGATGCCCTGCATGTCGCGAGACAGCTGGTAACCACCACCGGGGCCGCGAACACTGGAAACCAGGTTACTGCGGCGCAGCTTGGCGAAAAGCTGTTCGAGATAGGACAGGGAGATGCCTTGGCGCTCGGAGATATCGGCCAGAGACACGGGCCCGTGCTGCGCGTGCAACGCCAGGTCAAGCATGGCGGTCACGGCGTATCGGCCTTTTGTAGTCAGTCGCATGGACAGTTACCACGGAGTTCGGAATGGGCGGGAGTATGCAATTCCCGAGCATTTAAGTCAACTATAAGACCTAGTGCTTTAGTCGGGTTTACCCGCAAAAGAGCGCGCGAATGATATCAGGGTCTGCGGCTTAATGGCACACCAGCTGCCGGATGCTTCTGCAGGAGCTGCCGCAGGCAGCGATCTTTTGATTTTGCTCTTTATAAGATCAAAAGCTCGAAACCTTCGGCAGCTCCTTCAGGGGGCTTAGCTGGCTTTGGATTCGTCTTTGCCTTTGACGCAGGCGAAGTCTTCTTCACGCAACTCAGGCAGATCTTTCGCGCAGTAATTGCTGCCAAGATCCTTCAGCGCACCGCACATCCCCTCCAGACGCCCGTCCACCGCTTGCAGGTGATCGAGCAACTGGCCGATCGCGCGCGCGACCGGGTCAGGCATATCTTCGCTGACACCATAGGCGTCGAAGCCGATTTTCTCGGCCATGGCCTTGCGTTTGGCATCCTGCTCCTCATCGGACTTGACGATGATTCGCCCCGGAATACCCACGACCGTAGCGCCCGGCGGCACTTCCTTGGTCACCACCGCGTTGGAACCGACCTTGGCACCCGCACCGACAGTGAACGGCCCCAGCACCTTGGCGCCAGCACCGACGACGACGCCATCACCCAGCGTTGGATGGCGCTTGCCTTTATTCCAGCTGGTGCCGCCGAGGGTCACACCCTGATAAATGGTCACGTCATCGCCAATTTCGGCGGTTTCGCCAATGACGATGCCCATGCCGTGGTCAATAAAGAAGCGTCGACCGACTTTCGCCCCCGGATGAATCTCGATCCCGGTCAACCAGCGACCGAAGTTCGACACCAGTCGCGCCAGCCATTTCAGCTCGTTGCGCCAGAGCATGCCCGCCAATCGATGAATCCAGATCGCATGCATGCCGGGGTAGCAGGTCAGGACTTCAAAAGCGTTACGCGCCGCCGGATCTCGATGGAATACGCTTTGGATATCTTCACGCAAACGCTCAAACATCATTTAGTCCTTCCGTTTCAGAAGCTCACCACGGGCCGCTTTTTGGGTTTCCGTGAGGATGCCACGCAAAATATTCATTTCTGCCCGGCTGACCGAGCTGCGTCCGTACAACCGGCGCAGGCGCGCCATCAAGTGTCGTGGTTTTTCCGGATCGAGGAATTCGATGGCAACCAGCGTCTGCTCCAGATGCTCATAGAATCGCTCCAGCTCATCCATGGTCGCCAGTTCGGCGCTTTTCACCGAGGCCACTTCTTCTTTCTCGATCTTGGTCGGCTGCCCTTGTGCTGCCAGCCAGGCCATGCGCACTTCATAGCTCAACACCTGCACCGCCGCCCCAAGATTCAGTGAACTGAATTCCGGGTCAGAGGGGATGTGCACGTGAAAGTGACATCGCTGCAGCTCGTCATTGGTCAGGCCGGAATCTTCACGACCGAACACCAGGGCGATTTCCGCGCCCTGCCCGGCCTCCTCGACCACTTTGCTGCCGCATTCACGCGGATCCAGCAGTGGCCAGGGAATACGGCGGTCACGGGCGCTGGTGCCGAGCACCAGATTGCAGCCGACCAAGGCATCTTCCAGAGTGGCGACGACTTGCGCGTTTTCAAGGATGTCACCGGCACCGGAAGCACGAGCATCGGCTTCGTGATGCGGAAATAACCGCGGTTCGACCAGCACCAGCCGCGACAGACCCATGTTTTTCATGGCGCGCGCGGCCCCGCCGATGTTGCCGGGGTGGCTGGTATTGACCAGGACGACACGAATGTTCTGCAGCAAGGGAGGCGCTCTCGGACACAGGAAAGGGGTGCAAATCTTACAGAACAGCCTACCGTTAAGCTATGAAAGCGAACAGCGTCCTTCACCTGAAGAAAAGTTCTGATAGAATGCGCGGCTTTCTTTAACAACCTTAGGTGACACATCCATGAAGACCATGCTGCCTATCGCGCTGCGCGCCGCCCGCAGCGCCAGTGAACTGATCGTCCGCTCCATCGAGCGCCGGGATACCATCCAGGTCGACGAAAAAGACGCCAAGGATTACGTATCCGAGGTTGATCGCGCCGCAGAACAGAAAATCATCGATGCCCTGCGCAAGGCTTACCCGAATCACTCGATCCAGGGTGAAGAGACTGGCCTGCACGCCGGCACCGGCATCGAAGGCGAAGAGTACCTGTGGATCATCGATCCGCTGGACGGCACCACCAACTTTCTACGCGGCATTCCTCACTTCGCTGTCAGCATTGCCTGCAAATATCGTGGTCGTCTGGAGCACGCTGTTGTTCTGGATCCGGTTCGCCAGGAAGAATTCACTGCCAGCCGTGGTCGCGGCGCTCAACTGAACGGTCGTCGCCTGCGCGTCAGCGGTCGCACCAGCCTCGACGGCGCACTGTTGGGTACCGGCTTCCCGTTCCGTGACGACCAGATGGACAACCTCGACAACTACCTGGGCATGTTCCGCGCCCTGGTTGGCCAGACTGCCGGCATCCGCCGCGCCGGCTCGGCAAGCCTGGATCTGGCTTATGTCGCTGCCGGTCGTTTCGACGCGTTCTGGGAGTCGGGCCTGTCCGAGTGGGACATGGCTGCGGGCGCCCTGCTGATTCAAGAGGCTGGCGGCCTGGTGAGCGACTTCACTGGCGGTCACGACTTCCTTGAAAAAGGCCATATCGTTGCCGGCAACACCAAATGCTTCAAGGCAGTCCTGACGGCGATCCAGCCGCACCTGCCGGCTTCGCTGAAGCGCTAAGCTTCTGGCGAAACGAAAAAAGCACCCTTAGGGGTGCTTTTTTTATGCCTGAAAGAGCACCGCCAAACCATTGTAGGAGTGAGCCTGCTCGCGATAGCGGTGTATTGGTCAGCGTCAATGTTGACTGATACATCGCTATCGCGAGCAGGCTCACTCCTACAGGGGATTTGTGGTGGACCTGAATCGCAGGCACAAAAAAGCACCCCGTAGGGTGCTTTTTTTAAACACTTACCAGATTACTGACCCGGCTGATTCTGCGACAGGATCAGCTTGCCTTCCTTGTCGACCGGAATCTGGTTGCCCGGATCACGATCCATGCGCACTTTGCCTTCCTTGCCGTCCAGCGAATAACGCACGTCGTAACCTACAACCTTGTCACTGATGTCATTCACTGTGTTACAGCGAGTCTGAGTCGTGGTGTAGGTATCGCGGTTCTGCATGCCTTCCTGAACCTTGTTACCGGCATAACCGCCACCAACCGCACCGGCCACCGTGGCAATTTTCTTGCCGGTGCCGCCGCCGATCTGGTTACCCAACAAACCACCCGCTACCGCACCAATGGCAGTACCGAGGATCTGGTGTTGATCCTGAACCGGTTTCTGCCGGGTTACCGCCACGTCCTTGCACACTTCACGTGGAGTCTTGATCTGTGTCTTGACCGGTTCGACGGCCAATACTTGCGCATACTCAGGGCCGCTTTTAACCAGGCTGTAGGTGGCAACAGCACCCCCGGCAGTCACACCGACAGCACCCAATACCGCACCAACCAGCAACGACTTGTTCACATGAACCTCCTGACCATCACATGCGGGACACGCCCGCGCTTCTCCCAGCCTTGGAGCATAAAAAAAGGCGCGAGTTCAACTCGCGCCTTTTTCGACTGACAACCGGGAAAACGATGGCCGTTATGGGCGGTCGTCGATTTCCTTCTCGGTGTTGGCCGGTGGAATCAGGTCTTCAGTGCTCAGGTTCAGCCAGATCAGCACCACGTTCGCGATGTAGATCGACGAGTAAGTACCCGCCAGAACACCGATGAACAGGGCAATGGAGAAGCCGAACAGGTTGTCGCCACCGAAGAACAGCAGCGCCGCGATCGCCAGCAAGGTGGAGATCGAAGTCGCCATGGTGCGCAGCAGGGTCTGGGTGGTCGAGATGTTGATGTTCTCGATCAGCGTAGCCTTGCGCAGTACGCGGAAGTTCTCACGCACCCGGTCGAATACAACGATGGTGTCGTTCAGCGAGTAACCGATGATCGCCAGCACCGCCGCCAGTACCGTCAGGTCGAAGGTGATCTGGAAGAACGACAGGATACCGATGGTCACGATCACGTCGTGGATCAGCGAAACGATGGCGCCGACCGCGAATTTCCACTGAAAGCGGAAAGCCAGGTAGATCAGGATGCCGCCGAGCGCCAGCAGCATGCCGAGGCCACCCTGGTCGCGCAGCTCTTCACCGACCTGCGGGCCGACGAACTCGACGCGCTTGACGGTCGCCGGGTTATCGCCGCCGACCTTCTGCAGAGCTTCTGCAACCTGATGGCCCAGCTGCGGATCTTCACCCGGCATACGCACGAGCAAATCGGTAGTTGCACCGAAGTTCTGCACGATGGCTTCGTGGTAACCCGAAGTCACCAGTTGCTCACGCACCTTGGTGACGTCAGCCGGACGCTCGTAGGTCAGCTCGATGAGCGTACCACCGGTGAAGTCCAGACCCCAGTTCATGCCCTTGTGGAAGACGCTGAAAATAGCCAGCACCGTAAGAAACACTGTGACGCCGAACGCAAAGTTGCGAACGCCCATGAAGTTGATTGTACGTAACATGGCAGCCCCTTAAATCCACAACTTCTTGAAGTCACGTCCGCCGAAGATCAGGTTGACCATTGCGCGGGTCACCATGATGGCCGTGAACATCGAGGTAAAGATCCCGAGGGACATGGTCACTGCGAAACCTTTGACCGGGCCGGTGCCCATGGCAAAGAGAATGCCGCCGACCAACAATGTTGTCAGGTTGGCGTCGAGAATCGCGGTGAATGCCCGGCCGAAGCCTTCGTTGATTGCACGCTGCACGGTCATGCCGGCGGCGATCTCTTCACGGATCCGCGAGAAGATCAGCACGTTGGCGTCGACCGCCATACCCATGGTCAGAACGATACCGGCTATACCCGGCAGGGTCAGCGTTGCACCCAGCAACGACATCAGAGCCAGCAGCAGCACCATGTTCACCGCCAGCGCGACGGTGGCGATGATGCCGAAGAAGCGGTAGATGGCGATGATGAACAGCGACACGAACAGCATGCCCCACAGCGACGCATCGATACCTTTGGTGATGTTGTCAGCACCCAGGCTCGGGCCGATTGTGCGCTCTTCAGCGAAGTACATCGGCGCCGCCAGACCACCGGCACGCAGCAGCAGCGCCAGTTCGGACGATTCGCCCTGGCCGTTCAGGCCAGTGATGCGGAATTGCGCACCCAGCGGCGACTGAATGGTCGCCAGGCTGATGATCTTCTTCTCTTCCTTGAACGCCTGCACAGCGACGTCTTTCTCGACGCCATCAACCACTTGCTTGGTGTAAGTGGTGACCGGACGCTGCTCGATGAAGATCACCGCCATGCTGCGACCAACGTTGGAGCGGGTTGCGCGGCTCATCAGCTCGCCACCATGGCCATCCAGACGGATGTTCACTTCAGGCGTACCGTGTTCGCCGAAACCGGCCTTGGCATCAGTCACCTGGTCACCGGTGATGATCAGGCCACGCTCGATCTGCGCAGGAGGACGCTTGCCTTCACGGAACTCGAAGGTTTCGGAAGTGGCTTTCGAAGCGCCCGGCTCTGCAGCCAGACGGAACTCAAGGTTGGCCGTCTTGCCGAGAATACGCTTGGCTTCGGCAGTGTCCTGCACGCCCGGCAGCTCAACCACGATGCGGTTGGCACCCTGACGCTGAACGATCGGTTCGGCAACACCCAGTTCGTTGACGCGGTTACGTACCGTGGTCAAGTTCTGCTTGATGGAGTATTCACGGATTTCCGCCAGCTTGGCCGGGGTCATCGCCAGACGCAGCACCGGTTGACCGTTGAGGTCGGCCGGAACAATGTCGAAATCGTTGAAGTTCTTGCGAATCAGCGCACGGGCCTGTTCACGGCTGTCTTCATCAGCGAAGCCCAGCTGGATGGCACCGCCCAGTTGCGGCAGGCTGCGATAGCGCAGCTTCTCTTTGCGCAGCAGGCTCTTGACGTCGCCTTCGTAGACTTTCAGGCGTGCATCGAGTGCTTTGTCCATGTCGACTTCGAGCAGGAAGTGCACACCACCGGACAAGTCCAGACCCAGCTTCATCGGGTGCGCGCCCAGATTGCGCAGCCATTGCGGGGTGGTCTGTGCCAGGTTCAGCGCGACGACGTAGTCATCACCCAATGCCTTGCGCACAACGTCTTTGGCCGGCAGTTGATCTTCAGCCTTGGACAGACGGATCAGACCGCCCTTGCCGTTTGCCGCCAGTGTGGCTGCCTTGACGTTGATCCCGGACTCGTGAAGCGCGGTGCTTACGCGATCCAGATCGGCCTGATTGACCTGCAGAGCCGTGCTGGCGCCGCTGATCTGAATGGCCGGGTCATCGGGGTAAAGATTGGGAGCGGAATAAATCAGACCGACCGCCAGCACCGCCAGGATCAGAATGTATTTCCACAGAGGGTATTTGTTCAGCATCACGCCGCCCGTTATGACGCGGGGCGCCTTGCGCGCCCCGTCGATTGAGTAGAAGTTGTTACCTTTAGATCGCTTTCAGCGTGCCTTTTGGCAGCGTGGCGGCGATGGCGCCTTTCTGGAACTTCATTTCCACGGTGTCGGAAACTTCCAGAACCACGAAGTCATCGGCCACTTTGGTGATCTTGCCGGCGATGCCGCCGGTGGTGACCACTTCGTCGCCCTTCGCAAGGCTGCTCAGCAGGTTCTTCTGCTCTTTGGCGCGCTTGGCCTGTGGACGCCAGATCATCAGGTAGAAGATGACCAGGAAGCCGACCAGGAAAATCCACTCGAAACCGCCGCCCATTGGGCCGGCAGCAGCCGGTGCAGCCGCGTCAGCCATGGCGTTAGAGATAAAAAAGCTCATTTAGCACTCCAGTTGCAAATGTTGAATCTTGGGGTCAGAAAACTCAGTCCAAAGGCGGAACGGGGAGCCCGCGTTTGGCGTAGAAGGCATCGACAAAGGCGGCCAATGTACCCTGTTGAATAGCCTCGCGCAAACCAGCCATGAGCACCTGATAATGGCGCAAGTTATGGATGGTATTGAGCATGCTTCCCAGCATTTCGCCACACTTGTCCAGGTGATGCAGATAAGCGCGGGAGAAGTTCTGGCAGGTATAGCAATCGCAGGTCGGATCGAGCGGCGAATCATCATGGCGATGGAACGCGTTACGGATCTTCAGCACG
>NZ_JBIUWQ010000094.1:7952-11225 GCF_044743525.1 Pseudomonas sp. NPDC087598
GAACATGTCCACACCGCGGCGCACACCCTCAACCAGATCTTCCGGTTTGCCAACGCCCATAAGGTAACGAGGTTTGTCAGCCGGCATCATGCCCGGCAGATAATCCAGCACCTTGATCATCTCGTGCTTGGGTTCGCCCACCGACAGACCGCCGATAGCCAGACCGTCAAAGCCGATTTTGTCGAGGCCTTCCAGCGAACGCATGCGCAGATCCTGGTGCATGCCACCCTGAACGATACCGAACAGCGCCGCGGTGTTGTCACCGTGGGCATTTTTCGAACGCTGAGCCCAACGCAGCGACAGCTCCATCGACACGCGAGCGACGTCTTCATCAGCCGGGTACGGTGTGCATTCGTCAAAGATCATTACGATGTCGGAGCCCAGATCGCGCTGAACCTGCATCGATTCTTCCGGGCCCATGAACACTTTCGAGCCGTCGACCGGAGAGGCGAAGGTCACGCCCTCCTCCTTGATCTTGCGCATCGCGCCGAGGCTGAACACCTGGAAACCACCGGAGTCGGTCAGGATCGGGCCTTTCCACTGCATGAAATCATGCAGGTCGCCGTGTGCCTTGATCACTTCGGTGCCTGGGCGCAGCCACAGGTGGAAGGTGTTGCCCAAAATGATCTCTGCGCCGGTGGCGACGATGTCACGCGGCAACATGCCCTTGACGGTGCCGTAAGTACCGACCGGCATGAAGGCCGGGGTCTCGACGGTGCCACGCGGAAAAGTCAGACGACCACGACGGGCCTTGCCATCGGTGGCCAGAAGCTCAAAGGACATGCGACATTCGCGACTCATTCTGTTTCCTCTGGGCCTGTTTGTTTAGGGGCAGTAGGTGCTGGATTACGGGTGATGAACATCGCATCACCGTAGCTGAAAAAGCGGTATCCATTTTCGACAGCGGCTTTGTAAGCGGCCATGGTTTCGGGATAACCGGCAAACGCCGAAACCAGCATCAACAGTGTGGATTCCGGCAAATGGAAATTGGTCACCAGGGCGTCGACCACATGGAACGGTCGGCCCGGGTAGATAAAGATGTCGGTGTCGCCACTGAACGGCTTGAGCACGCCATCGCGCGCCGCACTTTCCAGCGAACGCACGCTGGTGGTACCGACAGCAATCACTCGACCACCGCGCGCACGACAAGCAGCGACGGCATCAACCACATCCTGGCCGACTTCCAGCCACTCGGTGTGCATGTGGTGGTCTTCAAGCTTCTCGACGCGCACTGGCTGGAATGTACCCGCGCCCACGTGCAACGTAACGAACGCAGTCTCGACGCCTTTGGCGGCAATCGCCTCCATCAGCGACTGATCGAAATGCAGCCCCGCCGTCGGCGCCGCCACCGCGCCCAGACGCTCGGCATAAACGGTCTGATAACGCTCGCGATCCGAGCCTTCATCCGGGCGATCTATGTAAGGAGGCAGCGGCATGTGCCCGACGCGATCAAGCAGCGGCAGCACTTCTTCATCGAACCCCAGTTCGAACAACGCATCGTGACGAGCGAGCATCTCGGCTTCGCCACCGCCGTCGATGAGAATCTTCGAACCCGGCTTCGGCGACTTGCTGGAGCGCACATGCGCCAGCACGCGATGCGAATCGAGGACCCGCTCAATGAGGATTTCCAGCTTGCCGCCGGACGCTTTCTGCCCGAACAGCCGCGCCGGAATCACCCGGGTATTGTTAAACACCATCAAATCGCCCGGGCGTAAATGCTCAAGCAAATCAGTGAAGTGACGGTGTGCGAGGGCGCCGCTGACCCCATCCAGGGTCAACAGGCGACTACCGCGACGCTCGGCCAAAGGGTGGCGGGCGATCAGCGAATCAGGGAGCTCGAAAGTAAAGTCAGCAACGCGCATGATGGGGTTCGTCTAGCAGGGCCGGGAAGTCTAGCGGAAATATCGAAAATTGACCATGAAACGTGATTGACCAACGGTAATGACCTCTCTATACTTCGCCGCCATTGAGCCCTGATGGCGGAATTGGTAGACGCGGCGGATTCAAAATCCGTTTTCGAAAGGAGTGGGAGTTCGAGTCTCCCTCGGGGCACCATATAGCAGTATCTGAAAGTCTCTACCAGACTCTCAGACCCAGAGAAACCGGCCACTAGGCCGGTTTTTTTGTGCCTGTCTGTTTATGCCTTTCTCTTCCCATGCGCTGTATCCCTGCTTGCATCCTGAGAAAAATACCGAACTTGGGGATACAAGGATGAAGCGCGTAGATATCAAGCGCCGCCCTCTCGCTGACACGACCCTTACAGGGTTGGAGCCAGCATCAAAGGAATGCCGGGAGCTCGACGGAAACGGCTTCTACTTCAGGGTCAAACCGGATGGTAGTAAATCCTGGCAGCTCCGCTACAAACGCCTCTGGAAGCCGACCTCACGATATAGCCGCACAAGCACCTAAAACAGCAACGAACGCGGCGCTCGTATCGCCTGAGCTCTTTCCGAGGTTCAAGCGTGGGCGCGTAGCCGTATCGAGTCACGAGATCAGGTGGCTGCATGAGCCACAAGACTGCAAACAACGCTTTGATGCCCCCCTTCTCCGTGTTGCGTCGAATCGGCTCTACATGCCAATTCCAGCCTCGCTGCACGCCTCTCCCGTTACAACGCTCACATGGCAAAAGCCCGCGCACTCGAAACCGCAGGCGGCGCCCAATGAACAACGCCCTGAGTTTCTCACTGCCTGAAGACCTCCCTTGCATGAATCCAAAAGCAGAAGCCGGTGTACCCTTCGACGCCATCACCTGCGCCATCGACCGTGCCGACTCAGTGTTGACCTTGCTTGAAGATCACTTCGAAAACGAATCCTCACGCCTTGCCAATCATGTCATTGCCGCGGTCTTTTGGGATGTGCGCGGCGCCCTCGGTCTGAAGCACCTGAAGCAATGGATCGTTATCCAGCGCCCAATGCAGACTCAGAGCAATTCCATCATTGATCAGTCAGGTCGAAAAAGAGTGGCTTAGCGCGTGGCTGCCTGGATGCTGCGCTGGAGCTTTTAGAGGAAAACGGGGCTTTCCCCCTAATGTCGCACTGCTGAGGATGCGGGATAAGCGCCAGGCGGCTTACAAAGCGATGCGCTACCGTGTGGCTGATTCCATGGTCACCATGGATCTACTCTAACGTGGTTGACGGTCAACCTCCGTACCAGTCTCAGGATGCTTTTTTCGAGCACAAACAAAACCCCAACTGCTTTCGCAATTGGGGTTTCGGAATTTAATCTTGACGATGACCTACTCTCACATGGGGAAACCCCACACTACCATCGGC
>NZ_JBIUWQ010000095.1:0-10995 GCF_044743525.1 Pseudomonas sp. NPDC087598
ATGGGGATTTAACGGATGACACTGAAAAACACCGTCGGCTTGGCCATTGGTTCTCTGATTGCCGCCACTACGTTCGTCGCTCTGGAACAAGGCCAAGGCGCAGTTGAAATCGAAGGCTTCGCAAAGAAAGAACAATTCGACAGCGCTCGTAACTTCAAAAACAACGGCAACCTGTTCGGTGGCTCGATCGGTTACTTCCTGACCGACGACGTTGAACTGCGTCTGGGCTACGACGAAGTGCACAACGTGCGTTCCGACGACGGCCGTAACATCAAGGGCGCCAACACCGCTCTGGACGCTCTGTACCACTTCAACAACCCAGGCGACATGCTGCGTCCGTACGTATCGGCTGGTTTCTCCGATCAGAGCATCGGTCAGAACGGTTCCGGCGGTCGTGACCGCTCCACCTTCGCCAACGTTGGCGCTGGTGCAAAACTGTACTTCACCGACAACTTCTACGCCCGTGCCGGCGTTGAAGCTCAGTACAACATCGACCAGGGCGACACCGAGTGGGCTCCTAGCGTCGGTATCGGTGTGAACTTCGGTGGCGGCTCCAAGCCTGCTGCTGCTCCAGTTCCAGCACCAGCTGAAGTCTGCTCCGACAGCGACAACGATGGCGTTTGCGACAACGTTGACAAGTGCCCAGACACCCCAGCCAACGTAACTGTTGACGCTGATGGCTGCCCGGCAGTTGCTGAAGTTGTTCGTGGTGAGCTGGACGATAAGTTCGACTTCGACAAGTCGGTTGTGAAGCCAAACAGCTACGGCGACACCAAGAACCTGGCTGACTTCATGAAGCAGTACCCATCCACCACCACTACTGTTGAAGGTCACACTGACTCCGTCGGTCCTGACGCTTACAACCAGAAACTGTCTGAGCGTCGTGCAAACGCCGTTAAGCAAGTTCTGACCAACCAGTACGGTGTTGAATCGTCCCGCGTTCAGTCTGTTGGCTACGGCGAAACCCGCCCAGTTGCTGACAACAAAACTGAACAAGGCCGCGCTGTAAACCGTCGCGTAGAAGCGCAGGTTGAAGCTCAAGGTAAGTAATTACCCGCCGCTCTGAGAAAAGCCCGGCTTAGGCCGGGCTTTTCTTTGCCTGCGATTTGGCCTTACGGGACGCACGCGGTCCTTGTGTAGGAGCTGCCGCAGGCTGCGATCTTTTGATCTTCAACAGCAGCAGCCACTGCACCGATTACCAGAATGGCAGGGCTCTTGAGTTCAAACCTGCAAGCGTCGTCATTCATTGCCGTCAGATCACTCCGGCATTCCCGCTGCTGCGGCAATGACGCATTCTCGATCATTGCCACTGGCGTATCCGCCGCCATCCCGCCCGCCAACAACTGATCGCGAATCTCGCCCAGCTTGGCCACGCCCATGTAAATCACCAGCGTCGTCCCGCCCTGCGCCAATGCCCGCCAATTCAACTGGCTGTCATCTTGGGTATGCGCCGTCACCAGCGTCACGCCTCGCGCCACACCGCGCAACGTCAGCGGAATATCGCACTGAGTCGCCCCGGCCAGCCCGGCGGTAATGCCATTAACCAGCTCTACCTCAACCCCACGTTCTCGCAGCCACTGCGCCTCTTCACCGCCGCGCCCGAAAATACACGGATCGCCGCCCTTGAGCCGCACCACACACTTGCCGTGGCGGGCATAGCGCAGCATCAGCCGGTGGATAAACCCCTGTGGTGTCGAACGGCAACCACCGCGTTTGCCTACTGCGATGATGCGTGCGCCAAGGCAGTGTTCCAGCACCGCGTCGTTGACCAGATCATCGATCAGCACCACGTCCGCCTCGCGTAACGCGCGGACCGCTTTGAGTGTCAGCAACTCGGGATCACCGGGGCCTGCGCCCACCAGCCAGACTTTTGCATTCATGGTGTTTTCCTTATCAGATGACCGATGCCGGCTGGAGATCAGCGGTCAGCAAGCGCTTGATTTCGGGAACGCACGAGCCGCATTGCGTCCCGCATCCCAGTTGTTGTTTGAGGCCTTGCAAGTCGAGGCCTTGGCGGATCCCGGCACACACCGCGCTGTGACTGACGTTTTTGCAGTTGCATAGGGTTTTGCCCGGATTGGCCTGCAAACCGGTATTGCCCGGTGGTGCACTCATCGGGGCCAGAAGCCAGCGTCGCAGTTGTTCATCGGCGCGGCCCTCAAGCCACAAGCCTTGCAGCCAGTGCTGGGCCAAAGTCTCACCCGCGAGGCGGATCGCGGTGATTCGGCCGTTTTCGATGCGCACCCGCTTGCCAATGGCACGGCGCGGGTCGTCGTAGGCCAGAACCGGGCCGTCGAGCAGGGACAGGCACTGGTCGATATCGCGCAGCAGGTGTGGCTCCGGAGTCGTGGCGCTGGCAGCGCGTATCAGCAACGCCGATCGTTCGCGTCCGACAAGGCTGAGACTTACGTAGGAAAATGCCTCACAGAGCGGTCGTAGCGTCTCGAAATGCTGTTGAACATTGCCTTCGATGAGTGCGAACAAGTGCCAGGGCAAATTCACCGGTTCCAGTCGCACACCGCTGTGCTTGAGTTCGGGTTGCTTCGACAAAGGGTCGAAGGCCGGCAGAGTCAGACTGTTTACCCCGCCCTTGAGAAACCGGTCTCCCCAGTGCATCGGTAGAAAGGCCTGGCCCGGGCGCACGCTGTCATCGCTGCCGACTGCCACGATGACCGCACCGCGCCGACTCTTCAGATTGACCAGCTCCCCCGGCTGCAAGCGATGTCGGCGCATTTCGTCCGGATGCAAGCTCAACACTGCTTCGTTGACATGCCCGAACAATTGCGCGGCGGTGCCGGTGCGGCTCATACCGTGCCATTGATCGCGCAAGCGGCCAGTGATCAACGTCAGTGGAAAGCGTGCATCACGCTGTTCTTTGGCGGCGCGATACGGGTCGGCCACGAATTGCGCACGCCCGTTGGCGGTTTGGAAAATCCCGTCTTCGTACAATCGTGGTGTGCCTTTGCGGGCACCAACAGGGAATGGCCATTGCTGCGGTCCGATCTCGTCGATCAGCGCATGACTGATCCCGGACATATCCAGATCACGGCCGTGCGTCAGGCCTTTGAATTCATCGAACAACTGCGCAGGTTGGGTGAACGCAAACAGGCTCGGTTCAGTGGGGCGCAGACGTTTCTCCAGCCGTTGTGCGAAATCCACCGTGATCGCCCAATCCGGCCGCGCTTCACCCGGTGGGAGAATGGCCTTGCGCACATGGGAAATACGCCGTTCCGAATTGGTCACGGAGCCTTCCTTCTCCCCCCAGCTTGCAGCGGGCAGCAGCAGATCGGCGAACGCAGCGGTTTCTGTAGTGCGAAAGGCTTCCTGCAGAACCACAAACGGGCAGGCCTCAAGCGCTGCTCGCACTGATTGTTGATCCGGCATCGATTGCGCAGGGTTGGTGCAGGCAATCCACAGCGCCTTGATCTTGCCGCTACGCACCTTTTCGAACAGTTCGATGGCACTGAGACCGGTACTTTCCGGCAACCGATCAACGCCCCAATAAGCCGCCACTTCAGCACGATGCTCCGGGTTAGCCGCGTCACGATGCCCTGGCAACAGATTCGACAAACTACCGGTTTCGCGCCCGCCCATGGCATTCGGCTGACCGGTCAGGGAGAAAGGTCCTGCACCCGGACGGCCGATCTGTCCGGTAGCCAGATGCAGATTGATCAAGGCGCTGTTCTTCGCGCTACCCGCCGTGGATTGATTCAAACCCATGCACCATAGCGACAGAAAAGTCGGCGACGTGCCCACCCATTCAGCGCACTGCTGCAATTGCTCGACACTGATCCCGCACAGTTGCGAAACCATTTGCGGGGTGTAATCGCGCACCAGACTCTTCAGTTCGGCGAGGCCATCGGTGTGCGCCTTGATGAAGTCGCGGTCGATCCAGTCTTCCCACAGCAACAGATGCAAAATCCCATGAAACAACGCGACATCGGTGCCGGGCAGAATCGCCAGATGCAGGTCCGCGAGGTCGCAGGTGTCGGTGCGCCGAGGATCAATAACGACGACTTTCATCTGCGGACGGCGGGCCTTTGCCTCTTCCAGTCGCCGGAAAAGTACCGGATGGGCGTAGGCCATGTTACTGCCGACAATCATCACGCAATCACTGAGTTCCAGATCCTCATAGCTGCACGGCGGTGCATCGGCACCGAGGCTGCGTTTATAGCCGACCACCGCCGAAGACATGCACAGCCGGGAGTTGCTGTCGATGTTGTTGGTGCCGACCAGCGCCCGCGCCAGTTTGTTGAAGGCGTAGTAATCCTCGGTCAGCAGTTGTCCGGAGATGTAGAACCCCACGCTGTCCGGGCCGTGTTCGGCGATGGTTTCGGCGAACACATTGGCGGCATGTTCCAGCGCGGTGTCCCAGTCCGTGCGACTGCGCGCCAGGCCTTTGCCCAGGCGCAGTTCCGGATACAACGCCCGCGCCGCGAGGTCGCCGGTCAGGTGCAGGGTCGAGCCTTTGCTGCAGAGTTTGCCGAAGTTGGCCGGATGCGCCGGATCGCCGCTGACGCCGAGGATGCGCTCGCCGTCGTGCTCGATCAGCACGCCACAGCCGACCCCGCAATAACAGCAGGTCGAGGCGGTCGTCTGGCGGCTCATCAGATGGCGTCCCGCAGGGCCAGTTGCACGCGACCATTCTCGACCCGCGCCGGGTGGTGGTGAGCGCAACCGATGTCCGGCGCCTGCGCTTCGCCGGATTGCAGGTCGATCTGCCAGTTATGCAGCGGGCAGGCGACGCGTTTGCCGTAGATCAGACCTTGTGACAACGGCCCGCCTTTGTGTGGGCAGCGGTCGTCGAGGGCGAAAACCTCATCGTCGCTTGTACGAAAAATCGCGATGTCACCTTTTGGCCCGGCAATGATCCGGGAGCCGAGAGCATTGATCTCTTCAAGGGCACAGATATCGAGCCAGTTCATGCCGGCACCTCCAGGTTTTTCACAGGGATCACGTCGAATTCTTTCTTCAGTTGCGGCTGAGCCAGGCGTTCTTTCCATGGATCCTGTTCGAACGACAGCGAGAATTGCAGGCGTTCGTTCAGGGCCTTGCGACGCTCTGGATCTTCCAGCACAGCTTTCTTGATGTGTTCCATGCCGACTCGTTGCAGGTAGTGCACGGTGCGTTCGAGGTAGAAGGCTTCTTCGCGATAGAGCTGCAGGAAGGCGCCGTTGTATTCGCGGACCTCCTCAGCGGTTTTCAGCTTGATGAAGAATTCGGCGACCTCGGTTTTGATCCCGCCGTTACCGCCGATGTACATCTCCCAACCGGAGTCGACACCGATGATTCCTACGTCTTTGATCCCCGCTTCCGAACAGTTGCGTGGGCATCCGGAGACGGCGAGTTTCACTTTATGCGGCGACCACATGTTGAACAGATCGTGTTCCAGTTCGATGCCCAGTTGCGTCGAGTTTTGCGTGCCGAAGCGGCAGAACTCACTGCCGACGCAGGTTTTCACCGTGCGGATGGACTTGCCGTAGGCATGGCCGGACGGCATGTCGAGATCTTTCCACACTCCCGGCAAATCCTGCTTCTTGATCCCCAGCAAGTCGATGCGCTGCCCACCGGTGACCTTGACCATTGGCACTTGATACTTGTCGGCCACGTCGGCAATCCGCCGCAGTTCTGACGGATTGGTCACGCCGCCCCACATCCGTGGCACCACCGAATAAGTGCCGTCCTTCTGGATATTGGCGTGGGCGCGTTCGTTGATCAGGCGCGATTGCGGATCGTCCTTGGCTTCGCCGGGCCAGGTGGAAATCAGGTAATAGTTGAGGGCCGGGCGGCAAGTCGCGCAGCCGTTCGGGGTGCGCCAGTTCAGGTAACTCAAGGTGCCAGCGATGGTCAGCAGATGCTGCTCGCGAATCGCTTGGCGGATCTGGCCGTGGTTGAGGTCGCTGCAACCGCAGATGGCTTTTTCGCTTTTCGGTTTGACGTCTGCCGCGCCACCGACGGTGTTGATCAGAATCTGTTCGACCAGCCCGGCACAAGAGCCGCAGGAGCTGGCAGCCTTGGTGTGTTTCTTCACGTCATCGACGCTGAACAGCCCGTGTTCCTGAATGGCTTTGACGATGGTGCCTTTACACACGCCGTTGCAGCCGCAGACTTCTGCGGTGTCGGCCATGACCATGGCTTTGTCCTGGCCCTGATGTCCTACATCGCCAAGTGCGTTTTCTCCGAACATCAAATGATCGCGGATCTCGCCAATGGCGTGATTCTCACGAATCTGGCGGAAATACCAACCGCCATCCGCCGTATCGCCGTACAGACAGGCGCCGACCAGCACGTCATCCTTGATCACCAGTTTTTTGTACACCCCGCCGATCGGATCGGAGAGGGTGATGGTCTCGGTGCCTTCGCCGCCCATGAAGTCGCCAGCGGAAAAAAGGTCGATGCCAGTGACTTTCAGTTTGGTCGATGTCACCGAACCCTGATAACGGGCGAAACCCAATTGGGCGAGGTGGTTGGCGCACACCTTGGCCTGCTCGAACAGCGGCGCCACCAATCCATAAGCAATGCCGCGATGACTGGCACATTCACCGATGGCGTAGATGCGCGGATCGTAGGTTTGCAGTGTGTCATTGACCAGAATGCCGCGATTGCAAGGGATGCCAGCCTTTTCCGCCAGTTCGGTGTTGGGGCGAATGCCGGCGGCCATCACCACCAGATCGGCGGGGATGATGTCGCCGTTCTTGAATTGCACCGAGCCGACCCGGCCATTACCCGCGTCGTGCAGGGCTTGAGTCTGTTCGCACAGGCGAAAATGCAGGCCCCGCGATTCAAGGGCGGTTTGCAGCAATTGGCCGCTGGTTTTGTCCAGTTGTCGCTCCAGCAGCCATTCGCCGATGTGCACCACGGTGACGTGCATGCCGCGCAGCATCAAACCGTTGGCGGCTTCGAGACCGAGCAGGCCACCGCCGATGACCACCGCGTGTTTGTGGGTTTTCGCGGTGTCGATCATCGCCTGGGTGTCGGCGATATCGCGGTAGCCGATCACGCCGTGCAGGTTGTTGCCCGGGATCGGCAGGATGAATGGGGTCGAGCCGGTGGCGATCAGCAGGCGATCATATTCGGCTTCGCTGCCGTCCTCGGCGATCACCCGACGCTTGAGACGGTCGATCTCGACAACCTTGCGGTTGAGCAGCAACTTGATGTTGTTTTCCAGGTACCAGTCGAGATCGTTGAGCACGATCTCTTCGAATGTCTGCTCGCCGGCCAGCACCGGCGAGAGCAGGATGCGGTTGTAGTTGGTGTGCGGTTCGGCGCCGAAGACGGTGATGTCGTACAGCTCGTTGCTCAGTTTGAGCAGTTCTTCGAGGGTACGGACCCCGGCCATGCCATTGCCGATCATCACCAGTTTGAGTTTTTTCATCAGGTTCTCCGGGGAGCTGCGGCTGGCCTTTTGTGGACAGTCCGGCCTTGCTCGACAAATTTTGCGCAAACAAAAAAAGGCGTCCCGCTAGTTGCCTAGCGAGGACGCCTTTGTCCTGGTCCCGTTCTCTCGGGAAGCGCAGCCTTCGTCGTTGAAGGTTGGGCTTTATGTGTGTGCTGAAAGGGCTAATGCAGTGGTTGTGCCAAGTGGGAGGAGTGCCGGGTTTATTGGGGGTTACCGGATTTTAAAGATGTTTTTTGCACCGAATCGAAGCGGGGTGCTCGTTCGCGGGGCATTCAGGTAGATGAGCCTTTGGTGATTGGAGGGGCGCCATCGCGAGCAGGCTCACTCCCACAAGGGAATGCATTTCAAATTGTAGGAGTGAGCCTGCTCGCGATAGCCGCTGCACGGTCTCAGCCATGAAACAACAAAACCAGCAGCAGCAGATTCCCTAGCAAAGCCAGCAACGCCATCGTCCGCCAGACCTTCAATGGCTCACGCTCCAATAAAGGTCGGGGTCGTACGCTCAGACTGCGTCGTTCTCCCTGCTCCAACACCAGCAACCATTCCTCAGCTGTTTCAAAGCGCTGTTGTGGATCCGCCGCTACACCGCGCTCCAGACTCTGTGCCAGCCATTCCGGTAGATCAGGCCGATAGCGATTGGCACTCACCGGCACACCAAAACGCGGCCGTTGAAAGGCTTCGATCTCGCCGTAAGGAAAGTGCCCGGTCAGCAGGACATACAGGGTCACACCCACAGCATACAAATCCTGCTGAGCACTCGGCGGATCACCGCGAAACGCTTCCGGCGCTATATAACTCGGCGTCCCCGGCAACGTCGACGGCGCGTCTTCGGACAGGCCTGGACAATACGCCAGGCCAAAATCCAGCAAGCGCAGTTCGCCGTCGTCGCCCCAGTGCAGGTTTTCCGGTTTGATGTCCCGGTGCAAAATCTGCCGCCGATGCAGCAGCCCGACTGCGCGCAGCAGGCGTTCGGCGATGTCTCGCCATTGAGCCAAGGGTAGATGCCCGAGTTGCGCCAGCGTCGTCCCGGAATATTCGCGCATTACGTAGTACAAATGCTGACGCTGATTGCACGCATGAACTTCAGGAAAATGTCGGCCAGCCACACGCTTGAGGAACCACTCCTCAGACAACAAGGCTTGCCCGGCCTGAGGATCATCCGCCAGCCGCGCGGGCAACGTTTTCAGCAGCCAATTCAGGCCCTGACCGTCGACGATTCGATAAAGCAGCGATTGTTGGCTCTGGCTGACGATGCCTTGTACTCGCCAGCCTTCGAACGACTGGCCGGTTTTCAGCAGCGGCGGCAGTGGCCATTGCTGCAAATGAATCAGCGTATCGCCAATACTCGACTCACCCACCACATCGACCCGTACCAGCAATGCACTGGCGTTGTCCTGACTTCCCGCCAGGTGCGCGGCATTGACCAGCGTTTGTGCAGCACTGGTCAGCTCCGGCTGATCACGCAGAATGGCGGCAATGGCGGTATCGCCCAAGGTCGACCAGACACCGTCGCTGAGCAGGACAAAGCTTTCGCCTTCGCGCAGTTCACCGTCGAGAAAATCCAGTACCAGATGCTGATCCAGCCCGAGCGCACGCTTGAGCACGTGCTGCATGCCCGGCTGATCCCAGACGTGGTCCTCGGTGACTCGCTGCAAGCCCTCGGTGTGCCAGCGATAAACCCGGCAATCGCCGACATGGGCGAGAGTAAAGCGCCGGCCTCGCATGACCAAGGCGCTGACCGTGGTGAGCAACGGCTGCCCACCGCCATTGGCCTGTAACCAGCGATTTTGCGCGAGCAACAGGCGATCAAGCGCATGCGCCACGGTCCAGGTTTCCGGCGTGGCGTAATAGTCGAGCGCCAGGGCCTGCAAAGTCGAACGCGCCGCCAGGCCGCCATCAGCACACTGGCTGACGCCGTCGGCGATGGCGAACAGATAACCCTTGCTCGCCGCCAGCGCCGGTGCCGGTGTTACTGAACGCAAAGCGTCCTGATTCTCCGTGCGCGGACCGGTGGCGCTGGCTTCGGCGAAACTCAGTTGCAGGGCCATTGACGCTTCAGACCCGCGCTGCCGTTACCGCTGCCGAACCCCAAGTGGTTCTCCAGCGACGCTTGACGCCGTGCAGGCCAAACCACGCCAGCACACCGAGGCTGGCGAACAGCCACAGGGCCAATTGATAGCTGCCGGTGCTTTGTTTGATCGCACCCATGCCAGCCGCCAAAGCAAATCCACCGATACCGCCGGCCATGCCGATCAGCCCGGTCATCACGCCGATCTCCAGACGAAAACGCTGCGGCACCAGTTGGAAAACCGCACCGTTGCCGGCGCCCAGACCGAGCATGGTGCAGACGAAAAGGGCGAGAGCGGCGTAGGAACTTGGCAGGTTGAAACCGACAGCGGCGATGCAAATCGCCGCGACGGTATACATCGCCAGCAATGTGCGGATGCCGCCAAAACGGTCCGCCAGTGCGCCGCCCAGTGGTCGCATCAAACTACCGCCGAATACGCACGCGGCAGTGTAGTAACCGGCGGTCACCGGGCTCAAACCGTACTGATCGTTGAAATAGCCGGGCAGGGCGCTGGCCAGACCGATGAAACCGCCGAACGTCACGCTGTAGAAAAACATGAACCACCAACTATCTCGGTCGCCCAAGGCTTTGAAGTAGTCGGCCATAGCTTTGGCTTTCGGCCGTTGAGGCGCGTTTTTCGCCAGCCAGGCGAACAGCACTAGCGTCAGGATCAGCGGGATCAGAGCGAAACCGAAGACATTGCTCCAGCCAAACGAAGCGGCCAGCAACGGAGCGAGAAGGGCGGCGAATACGGTTCCAGAGTTGCCCGCACCGGCGATGCCCATGGCTTTGCCCTGATGCTGTGGCGGATACCATTGCGAGGCCAGCGGCAGGGCGACGGCGAACGAAGCGCCTGCCATGCCGAGAAACAGGCCGAGTATCAGCGCGTGTTCATAACTGTGAATGCCGATTTTCCAGGCGCCGAACAACGCGCAGATCACGATGACCTGGCCGATCAGACCGGCCGTTTTCGGTGACAAGCGATCGGCGAGCATGCCCATGATGAAACGCAGCACCGCGCCAGCGAGAATCGGCGTGGCGACGACGAGGCCACGTTGTTGGGTGGTCAGGTGCAGGTCGGCGGCAATCTGCACCGCTAGTGGGCCGAGCAGGTACCAGACCATGAAGCTCAGGTCGAAATACAGGAAGGCCGCGAACAGGGTCGGGGTGTGGCCGGATTTCCAGAAGCTTGAATTCATCGCGCACCTCAGCTGAAAAGAGTCTCGAAAGGAGTCATGCAACAGCAGGTGGGGCGCCGCCACGGCCGCACCACCGGCCCCGGTCTGTGGGGCCAAAACGCAAAAACGCCGCTACCTGATACGCCGGGTGGGGCGAACGGGTGAGCGACGTCTTTGTCGAGGGTGGGGCAACCGCCGTTGGTTACCTGTGCGTTTTACGTAGCGAGATTTGTGCCAACAGCCTGAAAATCAAAAGCCCCTCACTGTAGAGACCGGTACATCCTTTACACATTAGACCGGGGACATCGTTTACACCTTTTCCAGGCTTGCTACGCGTTTAGCGCCGCGTT